>NZ_JBHYUG010000006.1:34416-40658 GCF_042749375.1 Streptomyces sp. NPDC059477
CCACACCCCCCCGCCCCGGACGGGGGGGGGCGGAAGGCGGGGGGGGGGGGGGGGGGGGGGGGTAGGCCGGCGGGCGGGCCCGCGGTCGACTGCGCTGCCGTCGACCGCACTGCCGTCGACCGGACTTCCGTCCGACGGGCTGCCGTATGCCGGGTCGGCATCTGCCGGATTGCCGTGTGCCGGGCTGCCCTCCTCCGGACCTGCGTCATCCGGGCTGCCGCACACGGGGCTCCCGTCTTCCGGGTCCGCGTTCAATGGGTGGCCGTATGCCGGATTCCCGCATACCGGGCTGCCGTCTTCCGGGCCTGCGTCCGCCGGGTTGGCGCCCGCCGAACTCCCCTCCTCGGGGCGTCCGTGTGCCGGATTCCCGTCTTCCGGATCTGCGTCTCCCGGGCCGCCGCCCACCGAACTCCCGTCCGCCGAACTCCCGTCCGCCGGAGCCGCGTCCAACGGGCGCCCTTGCACCGGATTTCCGTCTTCCGGATCTGCGTCCCCCCGGCTGCCGCCCACCGAACTCCCGTCCACCGAGCCCGCGCAAAACGGACCGTCGTACGCCGGACTCCGGCCTTCAGGACCTGCGCCCGACGGACTCCCGCCCGCCGAACTCCCGCCCGCCGGACTCCCGCGCACCGGGCCGTCGGCCACCGAACTTCCGCTCGCCGGGCCGCCAGCCACCGAACCCCCGTCCACAGGACTCCCGTACGCCGGACTCCCCGTGTACCGGCTGCGTCCGCTCGACGCGGAGTCGGCCGGGCGGCTGATCATCAGCCGGTATCCGCGGCTCGCCCCCCGGGTGCATCAGCGGCTGCTCGACGCCGCGCGGGGCAACCCGCTGGCCCTCCTCGAACTGCCCGCCGCGCTGACCGGCAGCCAGCGTGCGGCGGTGGAGGCCCTGCCCACGGTGCTGCCTCTCGGGGAGCGCCTCCAGGCCCTGTTCCTGTCCCGGGTCGCCCAGCTGCCCCGGCAGGCACAGTTCCTGCTGCTCGTGGCCACCCTCGACGGCACCGGCGACCTGGCCGTGCTCCAGGCCGCCACTCGCGGCACCGGCTACGGGGCCGCGCTGGACGCCCTGGCCCCGGCGGAACGCGACCAACTGGTCCGCGTGGACGAGTCCAGCCACCGGCTGCTCTTCCGCCACCCCCTGATCTGCTCGGCGGTGGTCGAGATCTCGACGGCCGCCGAACGCCGCCGCGCCCATCGCGCACTCGCCGCCGCCCTCCACCACCAGCCGGAGCGCCGGGCCTGGCACCTGGGCGAGGCGTGCGTGGAACCCGACGAACGCGTGGCGGCCCTGCTGGAGGAATCCGCGCGGGACGTCCTGCGGCGGGGCGACGCCGTCGGCGCCGTACGGGCGTTGAGCCGGGCCGCCGCTCTCAGCCCGCGCGGCACCGACCGGGCCCGTCGGCTGGCGGAGGCCGCCTATGTCGGCGCCGACGCGTCCGGCGCCCTCGGCGACGTACCCGAACTGCTCGAAGGGGCCAGACGCGCCTCCGGCTGCGCCACCGTCTCCCCGCACGCCGCGGCGGCTGCGGCGCAGCTCGTCGTCAACGGCGGCGGCGACCTCGACACCGCCCACCGGCTGCTCGTCGAGTGCATCCGCTCCGGCGGTGACGGCCACGCCCCGGGGCACGGCTACGACGCGACCGACCGCGCGCTCATCGACGCCCTCCATCTGCTTCTGCTGCTGTGCGCCTACGGTGGCCGCGCCGAACTGTGGTCCCCCTTCGACGACCTGGTCGGCCGGCTCCGCCCCGGGCCGCCCGACCTGCTGGCGGTGGGCGCGGCGGCCTTCGGCGACCCCACCCACCAGGGGACGGCGGTGCTGGCCCGGCTGGACACGCTGCTCGCCGACGCGGAGAACGACCCCGACACCTCGCGGATCATCCGGACGGGCACCGCCTGCGTCTACACGGACCGGCTGTCCACGCTGCGCACACGATGGTGGCGCATCGTGCGGCAGGGCCGCGACGGCGGACCCGTCCGGCGCCATCTGGGCGCCCTGATGCACCTGTGCCTGGACGACTTCCACCGCGGCGACTGGGACACGGTGGCGGAACTCGCGGACGAGGGGCTCGGCCTGTGCGACAGGTTCGGGTACCACTTCTTCGCCTGGTACTTCCAGTACAACGCGGCCATGGTCGCCGCCGCACGAGGCGACACGGAACGGGCCCGCGGACTCGCCGACCGGATCACGAACTGGGCCCTGCCCCGGGGCGTCAACGGCGCCGTCGCCTTCGCCCGCCACGCGCACGCCCTCGCCGACCTCGCCGACGGCGACCACGAGGGCGCCTACCAGGAGGCGTCGGCCATCAGCCCGGCCGGGGTGCTGGCCCCGCACGTTCCACACGCCCTGTGGGTGATGGCGGACCTGGTGGAGGCCGCCGTACGGACCGAACGGCAGAGCGAGGCTGCGGCGCACGTACAGGCGATGACGGACGCGGGCGTCGCCGCTCTGTCACCCCGGCTGGCACTGCTCGCGGGCGGCGCCGAGGCACTGGCGACCCCGGACCACGATGCCGCGCTGGGGATCTTCGCCAGGACCCTGGCCCTGCCGGACGTCGAGCGCTGGCCGTTCGACCTGGCCCGGGTCCGGCTGGCCCACGGACAGCGACTGCGCCGCTCCCGCGCGGCGGCCGACGCCCGGGCCCCGCTCACCCAGGCCCGGCACACCTTCGAAACACTCGGCGCCACCCCCTGGGCACAACGCGCCGCGAAGGAACTGGCCGCCGCCCGCCGCCCCGGCGGCACCCCCCGGTCCGGCGCCCTGACCCCCCAGGAACACGAGGTCGCGGAACTGGCGGCATCCGGCCTGACCAACAAACAGATCGCCGAACACCTGTACATCTCCCCACGCACCGTCGGCGCCCACCTCTACCAGATCTTCCCCAAACTGGGCATCGGGTCCAGGGCGGCCCTGCGCGATGCGCTGTTGGCGCTGGAGGGGTAGCGGCCTCAAGCGGTCCGGCCCTGGTCCGGGACGGAGAAGCCCTCGGGCGGAGCGCCCTCGACGAACAGCATCCCCACCCGGATCTTTCCCTCGCGTATCTCCCGGGCCCGCCGGTACTCGGGGGAGTCGTACCACTTCCGGATCCGGTCGAGGTCCGGAAACTCGATGACGATGAACCGGGAGGAATCCCAGGTGCCTTCGACGGGCTCGGCGGCGGTGGCGACCAGATATCGGCCGCCGTGACCGAGGACGGACTTCTGGGCCACGGACGCATAGGCCAGACCGGCCTCCTCATCGAGCACATCGACGTTGACGATGACGTATGCGGGCATCGGATTCCCCGTTCGGTTGGAGACGGCGTGCACCAGTGTTGCCGCTGCCCGTGTGCAACGGCGCGTTTCGGTGTGGGAGGCGTGGGAGGCGTGGGAAAAGTCATCTTCGTCATTTGACTGATGTGCCGGTGCGTTTCACCGACAAGACTTCTGCGGGGTGTGCGGCGGTGACGGCCCCGTGCGTCGGAGGGGTGGCGAGAGGCCCGGGTGTGAACGGGCGTTAAGGGGAGGGGACATCGTGCTGTTCGGACGTGGTGAGGAACTGCGCCGGTTCTGCTGTCTGGCGGAGGCCGCGCACCGGGGGAGGGGGAAGGCCGTCCAGCTCGGCGGGCCGCCCGGCATCGGCAAGAGCGCCCTGCTGGACGCCCTGGCACGCCGGTACGAGCAGTCGTTCCGGCTGTTACGGGTGGCCGGTCACCCCGATGAGTCGGTGCTGCCCTTCGCCGCCGCCGAGCGGCTGGTCGCCTCCGTACTGGACTGCGCCGAGACGCTTCCCGGACCACAGCGGCTGGCGCTGCGGATCACCTTCGGTCTGGAGGAGGGATACGCCGATCCGCTGCTCGTCCGTCTCGGGGCGACCAGGATGCTGGGGGCGGCGGCAGCGCGTACGCCCCTCATGGTGCTCGTCGACGACGTCCATCAGCTCGACACCGAGTCCGCCGGACTGGTCTCCTTCCTGTCCCGGCGGATCGAGCGGGCCCCGATCCTGCTGGTGTGCGCGGGAACCGACGAGGGCGACGGGGCCGCGCGGCGGGCGGAGGCCGAGCGCATGACGCTGGGCCCGCTCAGCGAGGCCGACAGCCTGGATCTCCTGGGCTGGCTGGCCCCCTCCACCGCACCGGAGGTGAAGAAGCACCTCGCCGACGCCACGGGCGGCAACCCCCTGCGCCTGCGCCACGCCCTCGACGCCCTGACGACCGGGCAGCGCGCCGGATGGGAGCCACTGCCGGAGGGCCCGTCCCTGGCGGGCGTCCCGCGCCCGGAGCACTCGTCGGCGGTGAGTGTCCCGCGCCCGGAGTGCCCGCCTGCGGTGGGTGTCCCGAGCCTGGAGTGCCCGCCCCCGAGGAGCGTCCCGCACTCCGAGTACCCGCCGGCGCCGAGCGTCCCGCGCCCGGAGTACCCGCCCCCGAGGGACATCCCGCGCCCGGAGCGCTCACCCGCAGCGAGCGTCCCGCACTCGCACCACTCAACCCCGGCGAGCGCCCCGAACCCGCAGTACTCACCCCCGGCGAGCATCCCGCACCAGGAATACTCGCCCCCGGCGAGCGACCCGCACCCGAAGCGCCCGCCCGCGAGGGTGACCGTCGCCCCGGAGGCGGTGGAGCGGGCCCTCGCCCGTGGTGACTGCGACCGGATGGCCGAACTGCTCGACGACACCCGCACCGCGCACGAACCCGGCCGCGCGCACCACTACGCCCGGCTCAGGGCGGTGCACACCCTGCTGACCCGCTCACCGGCCGCCGCGGCCGGCCAGTTCCTCGCGGCGGCGCGCACGTCCGCCCCGTACGAACCGGATTTCACCGCCGACACGCTCAACATGGCGGTCGCCGCCGCACGGCTCGCCGGAGACCGGCGCGTCCTGGAGAAGGCGCACGAGGCACGGGACGCGCACCTCCCCACGGCCATCGCCGAACACCAGGCGTCGCCGCCCGACGCACCCGACGCCCGCCCGCTGGTCCTGGGAGCCCTCACCGGTCCGCGCACCCCGGACGCGCGGGCCGCCGAGGCCGAAGCCGATCCGCTCCGCGAACTCGCCTTCCACACCCGCCTCCTGGAACGCGCGCTCCAGGACGACGAACCCGGTTCCATCCCCCTCGCCGCCTACCGGGTGGCCGGTCTCGAAGCCTGGCTCGGCCGGTGGGACCAGGCCATGGACCATGTCGCCCTGGGGCTGCTGAACGCCGAGCGGACCCGGCAACTCGTGCTCGTCGGCCAGTTGCGCGGCCTGCTCGCCTGGCTGCACGCGGCGCTCGGGGACGTGGCCGGCTGCGAGGCCGAGGCACAGGCGTGTCTGACCCGCACCACCACCCCGGTCACCGACGCCGCCCGGCTGGCCGCCCAGGGCGCACAGGTGTTCGCCGTCCTCAGCGAAGGCCGGCCCGAGGACGTCCCGGAACTGCTCCCGCTGTCCCCGACGGCCCTCGGCAACACCGTGCTCGGCAGTCACGGCTCGCTCGCCGTGGCCGATCTGATCGAGGCCGCCTGCCGCACGTCCGACACCTCCAGGGCCGTACGCCTGCTCGACGTATGGCGAAACCGGCACCCGCAGGCGCGCCCGGCCGGTACCGAAGTGCTCCTGCTGCGCTGCGAGGCGCTGCTGGAGGAGGACGCCGACGCCATGGAGCGCCTGTTCCGCCGGGTGCTGGCGCTCGCGCATCCGAGCGAGTTCGAATGGGGCCGCACCCGGCTGCTGTTCGGCGAACGGCTGCGCAGGGCCCGGCGACTGCTGGCGGCGCGCGAGGAACTGCTGGCGGCCGTGACCGCGTTCCGGTCCGCCCGTTCCCCGCTGTGGACCGGCCGCGCCCAGCGCGAACTCGACGCCTGCGCCGTACGCCCCGCCCCGGCGCTGGAGGGCTGGCTCGCCCTGACCCCGCAGGAACGGCAGGTGCTCCAGCTGGCCCGCCAGGGGCTGACCAACCGCCAGATCGCCCAGGCCCTCTACATCAGCCCCCGTACCGTCGGCTACCACCTCTACAAGGCCTTCCCCAAACTCCGTATCCACTCGCGGCGCCAGATCGGGACGGTGGTCCCGGCCGGGCAGGGCCGGTGAGGCCCCTCGTGTCGGCGGGTCCCGCGGCTCCAGCACCGGCCCCCAACTGACGTGGGCCAGGTCCACCGAGCCCGGCGGGCCGCCGGGACCGGTGGTGGTGTGGGGGGGCGCGGGGGGGGGGGAGTGGGGGGGGCCCCCCCCCGCCCACGGGGGGCGCGCGCGGCGGCCGCGCGGGGGGGCCCACCCCCCCCCG
>NZ_JBHYUG010000006.1:40668-181415 GCF_042749375.1 Streptomyces sp. NPDC059477
GGGGGGGGGGGGGGGTGGGGGGCGGCGGCGGGGGGCATCAAGCCGGGGTCCACGGCCGCGGCACTGCGGGGCGCAAGGCGCCGGGCACGAGGCGGAGGACACCGACCCCGTGCCCGGTCCCGGCGACGGACCCAGCGTGCCGGACACCGGCGGCCCTCGGCATCCGTCGGTCCATCCGTCATTTCCGGGCGCTCGGGCGGGCGGCACAGGTCGTTCCGTGTCCGGGCCCGGCCGTGGAACGACCGATCCGGTGACGGATTCGTCCCTCCTCCCCGCCCGCGCAGACTGGCGCCATGTTCGAGGCCCGGCCAACAAGCCCGGCCCGCCCGTCCGGCCGAGAAGGAGCGATCAAGTGACTGGTGAGGTCATCACCGACGCCGAGCAGCGGGTCGATCACCTGTCCGCGTACGGCCGCGCCCTGAACCTCGTCCAGGCCGACACCCTGGACCGGTACCTCCGCGGCCGGGGCCTGACGACCCACCGGATCACAGGCGGGCGCGACAACCCGCTCCCCGCCGCACAGCAGGGCATCGGCCCCGCGGCGCACCGCGCCACCACGGCGCACGGGTCCCGCGCACGGGCGGACCTCCTCGACGCCCCCTCCATGACCGCACTGGTACGGGAGTACGGAACCGCGCCCGTACGGTGGTGGCTGCTCAGCGAGGGCCCGGCGGAACCGGACGCCACTTTCACGGTGCCGCGGATGCTCCGCCGCGCCGATGAGGACCTGACGCACGGCGTCGGAAACCTGGTCCAGCGGGTCACCGGCATGGTGCACCGCTTTCGCGGGGGTACGGTTCCGGCCGCGCGGGCGTCCACCGACGCCGACCGTGAACTCCTGGACCAACTCGCCGCCACGCGCGCGCAAGTGGGCGCCGCCCTGGAGTCGTACCGCTTCCGGCGGGCCGCTTCGGCGCTGACCACCTACGTCGGCACCTGCAACCGCTACGTCGAGTCCGCCGCGCCCTGGACCCTGGCCAAAGCGCAACGGCGGGGCGACGAGGCGGCGGGGCGCGACCTGGACCGGGTACTCGCCACCCTCATGACCGCCCTGCACGGCCTGGCCCCCTTATGGGCGATCTTCCTGCCGGAGTCCGGGCGGCGCATGGGCGAGCTGTGCGGGCCGCCCGGCACCGTACTGCCCCTTCCGCAGCCGCTCTTTCCCGCGTACGAGAACCGGGCGCCCGGATCCAAGGCCCCGGCTTCCGGGCGCAGGGGCCGGCTGGCCGGGTACAAGGGCCGGGCCTCCGTGCGCCAAGGCCGGACCTCCGTGCGCCAAGGCCGGACCTCCGGAGCCAAGGGCCGGGAGCCCAGGCACAAGACCCCCGCCGCCAAACCCAGTACCCCGGCCTCCACAGCCAAGACCTCGGCCTCCACAGCCAAGACCTCGGCCTCCAAACCCAAGGACGTGGCTGCCGAGCCCAAGGACGCCAAGGACGTGGGGTCCGGGCCCAAGGACGTGGCGGCAGCACCCCGGACCCCAGCCACCGCCGCCTCCCACGGGGGCACGTCATGACCACCCGCACGGCACGGCACACCAGCGCCCCGAACATCTCGGACCTGTCGCCGCTCTGGCGCACCCTCGCCAAGGGCCTGTACTCCAGCCCCGAGTGGCTCGCGTCCTACGAGCGGCCGGGAATCGACCGTACCTACACGTTGGTCACGGGCACCGGCGGCCCGAGACTGGGCGTGGTGGGGGAGCTGACCGCACGCGGACACCCCATCGTCGACAACCCGGCCCGGCTGCTGCACATGGACCCCGTCGACCTCTCGCCCTACCTGGGATCCGGCGAGCGGCAGCGGCTCGACCGGGCCCGCGCCGAGTCCGCCCGATCGTGGACGCCGGACCTCCCCGGCGTGGTGAGCGCGCTGCCCGGCGGCTTTCTGCCCGGTGTGCTGCGCGCCGACCCCGACGACTTCGCGCTGGCGGAGGAGGCCGTCACCCTGCTGGAGCACCAGGCCCACGAGGCGGGGGCGCACTCCACCGCGCTGGCCCATGTGCCCGAGACCGACCGGACCCTCCGAGACGTGCTGGCCCGCCGCGGGTACTCCTCCTTCACCTGCGTCGCCGAGTGCGTACTGCGCACGCCCTGGCGGTCGTTCGAGGCCTATCTCGGCGCGATGACCGAACGCAGGCGCAGCCGGGTCCGCCGCGAACTGCACGACTTCGCCGAGAGCGGCGCCGCCCTCGTGCCCGTCGACCCCCAGACCCTCGGCGACCGGCACGCCCTGCTGCACCAGGCACACAGGGCGAGGTACGGACACACGGTCACCCTGCCAGGGGCCCGGCGCATCCTGGCCGAGACCCTCCGCCATCTGGGCGGCTCCGTACGCCTGCTGGAGGTGCGGGCGCGTGGCCGCCTCGTCGCCTTCCTCCTGTACCACGAGTCGGACGGCCTCCTGTACCCCAAGCTGTTCGGCCTGTCCGACGACGTGGACGCCGTCGCGCCCTTCGCCCTCTCCCGCCTGTGCTACTACGCCATGGTCGAACGGGCCGTCGCCCGGGGGCTGCACGGCATCGTGCTGGGCCCGGAGGCCTACGGTGCCAAGGCCCGGCACGGCTGCGGGTACGAACAGCGCCTGTGCCATGTCAAGTTCCACCACCGGCCGCGCCGGGTCACCGACGAGATGGCGCGACTGCTCGACACGGCCTACCGCCGAAGGCTGAACTCCCAGCCGTGGTGCCCACTGTGACGGGCCGCCGGTCGTCATCCATCAGCTCTCGGGCGCAGCGGATCCACCGGGGAGGAACCGCCGCCGCGGGCATCCTGTTCCCGGGGACGCCCGCCCAACGGGAGGCGGCGCGCCCGGAGCACCGTGGGCCGGTCCGCGCAGCGGACGCCAAGGAACGAGAGGGAGCACGGATGCCGTATGACATTCGCGCCGTTCGGGTTCGGTGCGGGGCGGCGGGGCGCGTTGCCGCGTCGGCCGGGTGGGGCGCATGATGCGGGGATGTTGCCCGGTTTCCTGGCCCGGGCGGTCGAGCTGCTGCTCGGCCGCCGCGGGCGTTCGCTGCATGTGAAGGCGGCCGGAGCCGCGACGCTCATCCTTGTGATCGTGATGCTGGCGGGCTCCTACGCGGTCGTCGTCGCCGAGCGGGGCGCGCAGGGGGCGCAGTTGACGACGTATCCGAGGGCACTGTGGTGGTCGGTGGAGACCGCGACGACGGTCGGCTACGGGGACTTCTACCCGGTGACGCTGTGGGGGCGGCTGATCGCGGCGCTGGTGATGGTCGTCGGGATCACCGCCTACGGACTGGTCACCGCGGCCCTGGCCACGTGGTTCGTGGGCCGGGACCAGGAGCGCCGGCACCGTGGCGTGCAACGTGCCGAGGAGAGCATGGCGGAGGCGGCCCGAGCGTTGCACGAGCGCTTCGACCGGCTGGAACGGATGCTGGAGGGCAGCGGCGGCCCCAAGCGGTGACCTGGGACCCAAGAGGCCCAGCGGCCTGGATGACCTGATCGGCCCGGGACCTACTCCTCGGGCTCCTCCGCCGGAGGCACGATGTAGTCGTCCCAGGCCGGTGGCGGGATCGTGAAGGTCGCCGCGCAGGTGTACACCTCGCGGAAGAAGGCGGGGTCGGTGAGCGCGTCGTAGTGGCCCTCCTCCTGGAAGTGCCGTTCCGGGAGGATGCCCAGGGCCCGGCGGCCGATGCGCGCGGCCTCCTTGTCGCCGGGGGCACCCAGCTCGCCCGACAGCCGGAAGTCGAACGGCCTGGACGTGCCGTTGAGCCGGAGATAGAGGTCGAACTGGCAGTCGGCGTCGGTCTCGGTGTTGCGCAGGAAGGCGGTGAACCGCCAGCTGCCGTCCTGCCGGCAGACCAGCCGGGCCTCGGAGCAGTAGAGGGGCAGACGGGTGCCGACGGTGCTGTAGACCCAGATCTCCTTGCCCAGGGTGAAGGCCCGTTCGTCGCCGGGCGGGATCTCGCCGTCGGGCAGCGGCACGGTCGCCGGGGGCAGCGTGAACCAGTCGTGCCAGGTGCCGTCCACGTACCAGGCGGCGGTCCGCCTCCCGGATCCGCCGATGCCGAAGACCTCCATGTGATGGTCGTCGCGGGTCAGGGTGGCGAGATGGGCGGGCCCGGCGAAGGGCCGCTCGTCCCTGACCCTGAACCAGTCGTGCCAGTCCTCGGAGTCCCAGTAGTTCCCCCACGTCTGACCGTCCGCGGCGACGACGAAGACCTCCATGTGGTCCTCGTGGCGGGAGACCGTGGCCAGCGGTGACCCGGGTTCGAAGAGCCGGGTCCCGAGCGGGAACCACTCGTGCCAGGTGTGACCGTCCCACCAGTTGCCGCGCACCTGCCTGTCGGTGCCGATGCCGAAGACCTCCAGATGCTCCTCGTGCCGCGACATGCTGCCCAGCGGGGACCCCGGCGGGAAGTCGTACGATCCGATGGGCGTCCACGGTCCCCACTCACCGCCCCACGCGCCGGCGTGCACCCTGCGCTGTCCGTCGACCGCGTAGATCTCCATGTGGTCGTCGTTGCGGGTGAGCGAGACCAGGTGGGCGGCGGCCGGGAAGGTGTGGCCGGGGATCTCGAACCAGCCCTTCCACTCGCCGTTCCACCAGTTGCCCCACACCCGCCCCTCGCCGTCGACGCCCCACACCTCCATGTGGTCGTCATCGCGCGCCAGGGTGGCCAGCGGCGCACCCGGCGGGAAGGTGTGACCCGGCAGCGGGAACCAGCCCTTCCAGTCCCCGTTCCACCAGTTGCCCCACACCTGGCCGTCGCCGTCCACGGCGAAGACCTCCATGTGGTCGTCGTTGCGCGACACCGTGGCGACATGGGCGCCCGGCGAGAACGCGTGCCCGCCCAGCAGGAAGCTCCCCTCCCACGAGCCGTACCACCACCAGGACGTCCACATCCGCCCGGCGGTGTCGACGGCGAAGACCTCCATGTGGTCGGCGATCCGCGCCAGCGTCGCCAGCGGCGCACCCGGGGGGAACGACGCCTCCACGGTGAACGGCGGCGGCACCGTGTACTCGAAGGGCTGCCGGGTGGCCAGCACGGCGCCGATCCGGTCGAGGCTCGCGCGCGCCCAGGTGAAGCCCGCGAGGCTGTCGAGCGACTGGTAGAGCCCGACCGACTCACGGGCGGCCACGACGGCCTGTTCGGGCTCGCCCGCGCTCAGCAGATTCGAGCCCAGGACGACCAGGGCATGCGCCAGCGCGGGAACGTCCCGGGCGGCACGGTGGATACCGGCCTCCTCCGTGCCGGCCTGCGCCGCGTCGTGATGCCGGCCCGCCGTCGAGTAGCGGCGGGCGAGGTTCTGGAGCGCCCAGGCGATCCCGCCGGCCCGGTCCAGCCGCCGGTACCCGGCCGTGCCCTCCAGGGCCGCGCTGATCGCCTCCTCCAGCCGCCCGGCACCTTCGAGGTGCGAGCCCAGGGTGACCAGCGCATGGGCGAGCCCCGGCATGTCCTGGGCCGCCCGCTGGATGCCGACCCGCTCCTGTGTCGCCTCGGCGGCCTCCTGGTACCGGCCCGCCGCCGCACAGCGGTTGGCGGAATTCTCCAGGGCCCAGACGAGCCCGCCGCGGTTGCCCAGCTCGCGATAGAGATCCGCCCCTTCACGCGCCGCGGCGATCGCCTCGTCATGACGGGCGGCCTGCTGAAGTTCGGAGGACAGCACGATCAGGGCGTGGGCGAGACCGGACAGGTCACCGCTCTCCCGACAGACCCGGACCCGCTCCTGAGCCTCCTGCAAGGCACTGCTGGTGGTAGCCACGGCTCCACTCTTCCCCCGCGCGGGCCCCCCACCACCTCCGACGCGAACCGTCGCGAAAAGACGTGGGGAGAGACGACCCGGGTGGGGCACACGCCCCCGCTCCGTCACTCGTACCCCGCGGCCTCGCGGACGCCCGCCCGAAAGGCGCGCGCCAGTTCGGTGTCACGCGCGGCGTCCGAAGGAGCGCTTCAGGAATCGTTCGGCCGGGAGAGTGAGCGGGCCGCGGTGACCTCCTGGGTGTGCACGACGGCGTCGAACCAGTCGGTGAGCGATCCGCCGGCCAGATGGAAGGCGGAGTCGTCGGCGGCGTCATAGAAGGGGCCGATCAGACGGGTCCTGGTCGGGGTGTCGAGCCAGGTCCGTACGGTGGCCGGTGCCTCGGCGCGCAGGTCGAGAAGGTAGCTGCCGGGTCCGGCGGTGCCCAGGACCGTGTCGGCGAAGTCGGCGGGCGGGGCGGGGACCGCGTAGGGAAGCGTGCCGTGATGGAAGGTCAGGCCGATCGAGACGTAGCCCGCGCCGAAATGCTCGCGGAGATGGCTGCCCGCGGTGCGGTGCGGGACGGGCGGGGACGAGGGCGAGCCGGTCCGCGGGCGGCTGTCGGCGGTGTGGCCGAGGCCGCCCCAGTAGACGATCCGGTCCGCGGTCCGCTCCTGCCACCGGATGGTGTCCTCGGCCAGACTCCACTCGATCTCGGCGAGGGTGACCGACGGGGGTACCCGCCCCCGAGGGGCGCGGACCGTCTCGGCGAACCGGACCGGGTCATCGGGGTGCCGGCGGTTGAACGAGCGCATCCAGTGGACGACGTCGAGCATCTCCTCGGTCCGCCAGAAGGACCGGGCGCCGGCCAGCATCGGCCGCGGGTCACCCGCTCCCGTGCCGATGTAGGTGTCGAGGCCGACTCTCGACGCGTCGTCCCCTTCCAGCGCGAGGGTGCGGAACCCCAGTTCCTCGACCAGGAACCGGAGCATCCTGTGCGCGAGGACGGACAGTTCACGGGACTGACGGGTCGCGGCCCCGAGGGCCACCACTTCGGCGTCGCACACGACGTCGGCCAGCGGCCGGAGATCGGTCAACGGGCCTTCGGGGCCGGCGCTGGAGAGGCGATGGGCGTGCTGCCCGATCCACCGGGTCACCGATTCGGGCATGGGCGGACCTCCGTGAACTGCTGGGTCGCAGCGATCGGTTCGGGGACGCGTCCCCGGTCGCGGCCGGCGCCGCTGCGAGCAGCCTCGGACATGAAGCGGGGTTGAGGTCAAGCGGACCCGTACGACGAGGGGTGAATACCCGGGAACCGTCCTACCCCGTGTCATCGGAGGTCTACTGTCGGTGAACGCGACCGCGACAGAGAGGTATGGATTCCTGTGTCATCACCGTGCGACCCCAAGTACGCGCCGGCCGGCGACGTGGGTGCGGCGCTCTTGATGATCGACTCACAGCTCAAGGCCATCTACGACGGCAAGAGCGCGAGCGACCCCGAACAGGACGCGTTGGTGGCCCAGGTCACCGCGTCCATGGGCGCCATCGAGGCGGACGACGTGCTGGACGGCGTCTGTTCGATCATCTACGTGTTCATGAAGTGGCTGCGGCTGGCCCACGAGTCCCAGGACAAGGACGTCATCGAGTACGTGGTGCCCTCCGTCGTCGCCTCGATGACGATGATGCCCCGCAGTGTCCGCCCCGAGGCCATCCCCACCATGGCCGGTCTGCTCGTCGCCGCCGCCACCGGCCTGAGCCCCAGCCTCTGGCGGCGGCAGTACGGCGACTGGACCAAGACCGAGCTGACTCCCCTGGAGGCCACCGCCGTCCTGCTCGCCGAACACATCAACCACCTCACCGACGACCGTGACTTCGCCACCCGCCTGATCACCCAGGCCCTGTCCGACGCCGACGGATACGTCGACGCGGACGACGACGAGATGGACGAGAGCGAGGACTGAGCACCGTGCGGGGCAGGGCGCGGCCCGGCGGCACGGCGACTCACGGCCCCTCACGTCTCAGCGAGGGCCGGACCGACGACGGGATGACATCGACGGCCACATCGCAGGACGTGGCCTCCAGCGTGCCGTCGGTGCCCCTCAGCACCACCTGCGCCCAGCCCCGCCGGTCGTGGCTGTACGACGCCGTGCACACCACCTGCCGCAGGGCGGTGTCGTCGAGCGAGTCGAGGGGGAGGGGCAGCAGGACCGACACCTCGTGCTCACCCCCCACCGCCACCTGCACCGGCTGACCCGGCGGCAACGGGCGCTGTGTACCGCGCAGCCCGTTCGCCCGCTCCTCGGCCGTCGGGCCCTCGAACAGCGACTCGACGGCCTCCGCCACCAGCAGGGGCGGTTTCGGGGGCGGCGCCGCCCACGGCCGTTCCCGGAAGGACGGGATCAGCCCGCCGGTGGGGGACCGGAGGAACACCATGATCCAGTTGTCCGAGGTGAGCACCATGTCGATCACCGCGGGACCGCCCGCCTCGACGGGTTCCGTCGCACTGATGCCGCAGCCGGCGAGCAGGGTCGCGGCGAGGGCCACGGCACCCGCCCGGAGCCGGGTCCGGCGCGCGTCGTGCCGCGTACGGCCGCCCGCGCTCATGTGGGCTCCCCGCCGTCGAGCGGCAGCGTGACCGTGAAGACGGCGCCGGACGCGCCGGGCCGGTTCGCGGCGCGGATGGTGCCGCCGTGCAGCCGTACGTTCTCCTCGGTGATCGCCAGACCCAGGCCGCTGCCCGCCGAACGGGCCCGCGCCGGATCCGCCTTGAAGAAGCGGTCGAAGACGTACGGCAGCGCCTCCGGCCGGATTCCGGGGCCACCGTCGGCGACCTCCGTGACCAGCCGCGGCGTACCGTCCCTCGCCGTGTCCCGGCACAGTGTCACGGTCACCGGGTCCCCGCCGTGCCGCAGCGCGTTGCCGACCAGGTTGGCGATCACCACGTCGAATCGGCGCGGGTCGAGCCGGGCCCGGATGCCGTCCGGGAGATCGGTGCGGACGCGGTCGCTCCAGCGCCGGTTCGCCAGGGTGCGGCGGATGGTCTCGGCGACATCGACCTCGTCGGTGTTCAGCTCGGCGGCCCGCGCGTCGAACCGGGAGATCTCCATCAGATCCTCGACCAGCACCGCCAGCCTCCCCGTCTCCGTGCTGATCAGCCGTACCGCACGGGCCGTGTCCGGGTCGAGCCCGGCCGCCTCCTCGTCCAGCAGCTCGGTGACCGCGAGCATGCCCGCCAGCGGGGTGCGCAGCTCGTGGGAGACGTCGGAGGCGAACCGGCGGGCCCTGGTCTCCGCCTCCCGCAGCTCCGCCACCGACCGCTCCAGCGCCGCCGCCGACTCGTTGAACGTACCCGCGAGATCGGCCAGTTCGTCCCGTCCCTTGACGGGGATCCGGGTGTCCAGCCGTCCGCTGCCCATGTTCACGGCCGCCCAGCGCAGCTCGCGCACCGGGCGCAGCACACTGCGGGCGGCCAGCAGCGCGGGCACCAGCGCGATCGCCAGGCCCGGCAGGGCGCCGTTGCGGGCGGCCGTGACCAGCGCGTCGATCTGCGTCTGCTCCTCGTCCAGCGGCAGTACGGCGTACATCACCAGACCGGTGTCCAGCTCGGTGAACTCGGTGACACTCAGCACCACGGGCATGCCGACGACCAGATACGGCCGTCCGTCCTTGAGGACCCGCTGGAAGCTGCCGTGCGGATTGCTCGACGCCCGGTCGCGCAGCTCGTCGGTGACGACCGTGGACACCGGGCTGGTCCCCGAGGAGACGCGCAGGTTCGTGCCGTACTCGGCGAAGACGTACAAGGTGCGGGGCTTGCCCAGCTTGGCGAGGGTGCGGACGGCCTCCTGGAGTCCGGCCGCGTTGACCGGCACCTGGACCGTGTACTGGCGTATCTGGTCGCGGAACGAGGAGATGGCCGTGTCCTGGGTCGCCTGGAGCACCGAGTTACGGGCCTCGCGGTAGGTGAGGGCGGCGGTGGAGACGGCGCTGACCAGCGCGACCAGGAGGAACGCGAACACCAGACGGGTCCTGAGCCCGAGCCGGGCCCGGCCGGGCCGTCTCCGTCGGCGGGGTACCTCGGGCATGTCCTTCACAGCGGCCCGAAGCGGTAACCGAAGCCGCGCAGTGTCTGGATGTAGCGGGGCGAGCCCGGCAGATCCTCGATCTTGTTGCGCAGCCGCCGCACACAGGCGTCCACCAGGCGCGCGTCCCCGTGATAGCTGTGCTCCCACACATGCTCCAGCAACTGCTGACGGCTGAACACCTGCTCCGGCGCGGCGCTCAGATGCAGCAGCAGCCGCAGTTCCGACGGGGCCAGCGCCAGGGGCCGTCCGGCCTTGGTGACGGTCAGCCCGGCGCGGTCGAGGGTCAGTTCGCCGTGCCGTTCGATCGCGGGGCGCTCGGTGCCGGGTGCGTCGATCCGGCGCAGGACGGCCCGGATGCGCGCCTCGATCACCTCCGTACGGGCCGGTTTGACGATGTAGTCGTCGGCGCCCGCCTCCAGCCCTATGACGACGTCGAAGTCGTCGCCCCGGGCGGTGAGCATGATGATCGGGAGCTGTCCGGCCTCCCGGATCCGGCGGCACACCTCCACGCCGTTGATCCCCGGCAGCATCAGATCCAGCAGCACCAGATCGGGCCGGAAGACGGGGAGCGCGGCGAGTCCCTCCTCGCCCGCGGCCACGGCCGCCACCTCGTGGCCGCGCCTGCGCAGCCCCAGTTCGACCCCCTCGCGGACGGAGGGATCGTCCTCGATGAGCAGTACGCGTGGCACGGTGGCCTTCCTCCTCGGTTCCTCCGCCGGGACGTTCCTGGTTCTCCCGGTACCCCACTGTCTCCCCGGTTCGTCGTCGTCCCGTGGCCTTCAGCCGCGCGCGGGGCGCTTCCTGATCCGGCGCACGGTGCCGCTGAGCGCGGCGTCGAGTTCGGTGAGGCGCAGCGGGCGGGCCAGGGCCACGAAGACCATGCCGACCGCCACCGCTCCCACCACCCCCGCCGCCACCGGCCCGGCCCGCTCGCCGGTCAGTTGCGTGGCCGGCCGGGCCAGGCCCGCGGCGGGCACCGCAGCCACCAGCAGCCGGGTGAGGGTCCCGGCCGACGCCGAGCGCCACAGCGGCTCGCGGCGGTGCCGGGGCCGCCGGGAGTGCCGGCTCCGCTGCCGCGGCACCGGGCCGGGCAGTGGCGGCAGCAGCCGGCGCCGCAGCACCAGCGCGGTCAGCACCCACCCCACCAGCAGCGCGACCGAGTACGCCGCCGCCATCCCGGTCACCACGAGGCGCACCGGCAGCACGACATACGCGGCCACCGCCAGCCCCGCGTTCAGGGCCACGACCACCAGGTTGAGCAGGAAGGGCGTACGGGTGTCGCCGAGCGCGTAGAAGGCACGGGAGAGCACGTACTGACCGGAGAACGCCACCAGGCCCGGCGCGAACGCCATCAGGATGCCCGCCATCAGGGCCACGTCGTCCGGGTCGGTCCGCCCGTACCCGTACACCAGCGTCATCACCGGCTGCGCCACGGCCAGCAGCACACAGGCCGCGGGCACGATCATCGACGCGCTGGTGCGCAGCGCGTACGAGACGTCCCGGCGCACCGCCATCGGGTCGTCGTCGGCGGCGGCCCGGCTCATGCGCGGCAGCAGCGCCGTCATCAGGGAGACGGTGATGATGCCGTGCGGCACCGCCCAGAGCGTGTAGGCGTTGGTGTACGCGCTGAACCCCGCGCCGCCGTCGACGCCCAGCCGGGCCGCGTGCTGTCCGGCCATGGTCGCCAGCCGGGTGACGACCCAGTAGGCGGCCTGGTTGGAGAGCACCAGCAGCACCAGCCAGCCCGCCGCGCGCAGCGGCCGGGTCAGCCCGCTGCCACGCCAGTCGAACCGAGGCCGCCAGGAGAAGCCCGCCCGGCGCAGCGACGGGACGAGCGCGAGGGCCTGCACCGCGATGCCCGCGGTGGTGCCCCAGCCCAGCAGTGCCCGTTCGGCGCCGCTCAGCGAGCCTCCGTCACCGACCGCCAGATACAGGCCGAACACGGCGATGACGACGAGGTTGTTGAGGACGGGCGTCCACATCATCGCGCCGAACCGGCCACGCGCGTTGAGTACCTGGCCGAGCACGGTGAACAGCCCGAGGAAGAGGATCTGCGGCAGGCAGTAGCGGGCGAAGGCGATGGTCAGCTCGGCCTGGGCGCCGTTGTAGCCGGTGTAGAAGGCCATGATCTGAGGGGCCGCGGCGACGGCGGTCCCGGTGATGAGGAGCAGGGCGACCGCGCACACGGTCAGCAGCCGCTGGGTGTACGCGGCCCCGCCGTCCGCGTGCTCCTTCGCGGCCCGTACCAGCTCCGGCACGAACACGGCGTTGAGCGCCCCGCCGAGCAGCAGCATGTAGACGACCGTGGGCAGCGCGTTGGCCACCGCGTAGCCGTCGGCGGTCATCCCGATGCCGAGCGCGGCGGCGACGATCGCCGACCGGGCGAAACCGGTGGCACGCGAGACGATCGACCCGGCGGCCATGAGGACGCCGCTGCGGGCGAGCGATGGGGCCTCGCGCCCGGGAGGGGCGGGCGGCTCGTCCTGCTCGATGTGCCCGGTGTGCTCGTTGCGCTCCGGTCGGCCGACCGTCGAGGCGCGGCCGGCCGTCGACGTGCGGGCGGGGGTCGGGTTCACCGGCGCGCCAGATAGGCCCGGAACGCCCGGTACAGCGCCTGGTTGGCGGTCCCGCCCAACGGTCTCTCCCATTCCCCCAGCGTCTCCACGACGCTCCCCCCGGTGCCGAGCTTCCAGCGCAGAAGCCCGTACGAGCGGTCCGAGGGGTCGAGTGTGGAGGGTACCCCGCGCATGTCGTACACCTGTGCGCCGGATGCCTGGGCGTCCAGCAGCATCCGCCATTGCAGCGCGTTGGACGGGCGCACCTCGCGGCGGTGGTCGGCCGAGGCGCCGGTCTGGTACCAGACGCGCCGCCCGACCGTCACCATGGTGTGCGCGGCGAGGATCTCGCCCCGGTGGCGGGCCAGATACAGCTTCATCCGGCCCGGCTCCTCCGCGTTGAGCGCCGCGTACTGACGCTGGTAGTACGCCAGTGAGCGGCCGAGGCGGAAACCGTCGCGCCGCTCGGTCACCTCCAGCAGCCGGAAGAACTCGGGCAGCTCGGCCGCGCTGCCGACGACGACCTCCACCCCTTCCTTGCGGGCGCGCCGCACATTGCGCCGCCACTCCTGGTTCAGCCCGCTCCACAGCTCCTCGGCACCGCGCCCGGCCAGCGGCACCTGGAAGACATGGCGCGGCTGGGCGTCCGCGTCGCCCCCGTCCTCCCCCTCACCGCTGCCGCAGCGCCGCCATCCCCGGGCGAGCAGCCGGTCGGAGACCGCGGCGCCCAGCGGGTCGACCGCGCAGTCCAGCACATCCGCCAGCCGCCGCCCGGGCCCCGCGGCCGACTTCAGCGTGCGGGCGGGCCAACTGCGGTACGGGGGCGCCGGGCCGATCCGTACGGCGAAGGCGCCCGCCCCGCGCAGCCGGGCCAGCAGCGGATCGAGCCAGGTGTCGATACCGGGGTCGGACCAGTCGGCCACCGGCCCCTCGGGGAGGTAGGCGAAGTAGCGCCGGGTGCCCGGGAACTGGCGCAGCAGGGCCAGCGCCACCCCGGTCAGCCCCGGGGCGCCCGCCGACGGGTTCGGCCCCCAGCCCAGGAGCAGCGGGCGCCAGCCCTGCTTGACCTCGGCCCAGGAGGGGCACTGGAGGAAACCGGCGCCGAGCGCCGCGCCCCGCTCGGAGGCGAGGAACGCCCGGTGCGTGGCGGCGTCGATGGGTTCCAGCCGGACGACGCCCGGACCGCCGCCCGCGGACCGCTCACGCCCGTCCCGATCCGTCACGAGGAGAGCTGACACAGTGTGAGCCGCCTTCCGGTCAAGGTCCCGCGGCCCCGCCGGGCGGCGTGACCGCACAGGATGCTCACAGCGGTCCATGACCGCTCCGCGCGGGGAATGCGACCGGACGATGACCGTTCCCCACCCGTGGCTGTCACATGGCGCTCAGGGCGCTCACCAGCCGTTTTCCGGCCGTAGGGTCAGGAATGTCCCCCGGAACGGCCGAGCTGCGGACGGATGTGCGCAGCCGCAGCCGCCATGACATCCACCCAACCCCTGCTGTTCACCCTCGCCCACGGAGGTATCCGTTGCGCCCCATATCCGCGCCCCGTCCCGTCCGTACATCCGGGCCCCGTCCCGTCCGTACATCCGGGCCCCGTCCCGTCCGTCACCCCGCCACGCGTCTCGCGGTGGCCGCCACCGTGCTCGCCCCGCTGGCCCTGACCGCCTGTTCCGCCGACGGCTCGGGCGCGGGCGGGGACGACAAGCCGGGCCGGCCCGGGGCCGCGGACAAGCCCGTGACCGTGTCGGTGACGCCGACCGGGAACGGGGTCGAGCCCGGTCAGCCGATCCGGGTCACCGCCCAGGGCGGCAGCCTCACCGCCGTCACGGTCGTCGACGGCGACGGCAAGAAGGTCGACGGGAAACTGTCGGAGGCCGACACCGTATGGACGGCGGACCGCAAGGCCGGGTCGGCGGCCACGTACCGGGTCACGGCCGCGACGAAGAGCGCGGCGGGAACGGCGGGCAGCAGCCGGGCGTCGTTCTCCACGGCGAAGGCGGAGCAGCGCAACAAGGTCGAGTTCTGGCCGGGCAAGAACAGCACGGTCGGCATCGGCCAGCCGGTCTCCCTGGTCTTCGACCACCCGATCGGGAACCGGGCCGAGGTGGAGAAGGCGCTGAAGGTCACCACCTCCGACAACACCGAGGGGTCATGGGGCTGGATGAAGCACTACGACGGCCGCGACCGGGTCGACTGGCGGCCCAAGGAGTACTGGAAGGCGGGCACCCGCGTGACCGTCGAGGCCCCGCTGAACGGCATCTCCACCGACACCGACCGCATGTTCACCCGCGACTACGCCACACGCTTCACCATCGGAGCCCAGGAGGTCGTCAAGGTCGACCTGGACAACAAGCGGCTCACGCTTCAGCGCGACGGCGCCACCGTCCGTACGATCCCCGTCTCCGGCGGCACACCCGGCGGCGACAAGCGCTCCTGGGGCGGCACCTCGGTGCTCGTCTCCAAGGAGGGCACCATCAACATGAACTCCGAGACGGTCGGGCTGGGCGACGCCTACAACAAGATGGTCGACTACTCGATGCGGCTCACCTGGTCCGGGATGTACGCCCACGCCGCCCCGTGGAACGCCGCGTACTTCGGCAACCGGAACAAGAGTTCCGGCTGCATCGGCATGAGCACCGCCGAGGCCGCGTCCTTCTACCAGGACATCGAGGTCGGCACCCCCTTCGAGATCACCGGCAAGGACACCAAGGGCATCCCCGCCCAGGGCAACGGCTTCAGCAACTGGAACGAGACCTGGGAGCAGTGGCAGGAGCGCAGCGCGGTGCGGTGAGCGGGCGGAGGGAGGACATCCGTACACCTCGGAGGCGAATGTCAGTACGATCATGGCGTACACCGGACGAGGGGGAAGTGGACATGGCGAGGCGGCGACAGAACCGAGACGACGACAGGGACCGCGGACGCAAGCAGAAGCCCAGCCGAATGGACAAAGCCGAGGCGTGCACGGACAGTTGCAGTGCGGGGCGGGTCTGCTGTCCGGACCTGCTGCTCGCTTCCCTTCTCCTGCTGGTTCTGCCCGGCAGGGGCGGAAGTCCGGCCGCCGGTGCGCACGATCCCTCGGCGCCCCGCCCCGACGGCCGGGTGGCCGGCGCGCTGTACGACGGTGTCCGCCGCTACCGGACCAAGGTCAGCCCCACGCGGCCCGCCTGCTGCCCGTACACGCCGAGTTGCTCCACCTACGCCGTCAAGGCGCTGCACCGGCACGGCGCGTTGCGCGGGGGACGGCTGGTGCTGGGGCGGCTGCTGCGGTGCCGGCCCGGCGTCGCGCGGCGGCGGGGACACCATGACCCCGTACCTGAGTGAGCGAGCCGCGAACTCGGCGAGGCGAGGCCACCAGCCGTCGGCTTCCGGACCCCTTGGCCCTCTCGGCCGTCATTGCGCACTGGGCCTGACCCGCGCGATCACCGGCAGATGATCACTGCCCGTGGCCGGAAGAGTGCCGATACGAGCGACCGTCCCCGCGCGGGCCATGACCTGGTCGATGCGGGCCACGGGGAAGGCGGCGGGGAAGCTGAACGCGAACCCACGCTCGGCCGTGTTCAGCCGTGACGTCAACGGGGTCAGCCCCCGGTCGTCGACGGTGCCGTTGAGGTCGCCGAGGAGCAGCACCCTGTCCTGCTCCTCGGCGGCGATGACCCGGCCCAGCAGGCCCGCGCTCTCGTCCCGCCAGGACGACGCGAGGCCGCTCGCCCCGACACGGACCGACGGCAGATGCGCCACGTACGCCGCGATATCGCCGTACGGCGTCCGGACCACCGCCCGCAGCCCACGACTCCATGTCTCCGTGATCGCCCGGGGCTTGATGTCCACCGGCCGGATCCCGGTCAGCGGATGCTTCGACCACAGGCCCACCGTGCCGTGCACGGCGTGGTGGGGGTAGTCCGGAGCGAGCGTCCGCGCGTACACCTCCCGCGCGGGTGACACCAGTTCCTCCAGCGCGATGAGATCGGGCCCGGCGTCGGCCAGGGCGCGGGCGGTGCCCGCCGGGTCGGGGTTCTCGTCACTCACGTTGTGCTGCACCACGACCAGATCGCGCGGGCCGGGCTCCCCGGCGGGCAGCAGCAGACCGCCGAACTGATGGGTCCACGCCGCCACCGGCAGCAACAGCGCCAGCAGCGCGACGCCCGACCGGCGCAGCACGGCCGCCACCAGCAGCACCACGACCACCAGGCCGAGCCACGGCAGGAACGACTCCAGCAGACTGCCCAGCCGGCCGACGGCATCGGGCACCGCCCGGGGAAAAGCCACCAGCCCCGCGACCAGCACCGCCGGCACGGTGGACACCGGGCCCCACCATCGCCCCCGCGCCCCGCCGCCCGCACTCCACCACCCGGACCGGCGCCGCACCCACCCGTCCGTCCCCGACTTCCCCTGAACCATGGCTTCCCATCCGCTCGGACCTCCCTGTCCAGGACGGATCACCACAGAGATCAGTTCCGCCCCGCCGGCCCGGACCCCGTACACGTCCTGAACGTCACACCGACCCGGTGCGCCCGGCACGTGCGAAGGGCATCCCCGAGACATGACAACGGGGACTGTGCCACCCCGCACGCCGCTGTCAGCCTCGTTCAGGTCGATGTCACCACGACACGACCTGGAGGAGGGCCAGTTGAATCCGGAGTACGCCGCGTACTGCCAGACCGACGGTGACTTCTACGACGCTCCGTCCCGCATCGCCGACGCCGGCTCCCCGGAGACCGCCCGCTACGGAGCCGCCCGCGCGCCCGTCCCCGACGGCTGGGTCACCGCCCGGTCCGGGGACTGGCTCTCCTTCCTGCCGACCGGTGTCACCCTCCCCGCCCAGGGCTGGAAGATCCATGTCTCCGCCGCCACCGACAACGCCGAGTCCGTGCTGCGGCGCGTGCACGCCCACTGTCTGGCCCGCCGCCTTCCGCACAAGTTCGTGCCCGGCCCCCGGCTGCTGAAGCTGCGCAACGCCAAGTACGCGGACCGCGCCGGAAGCGGGAAGTTCATCACCGTCTACCCCGTGGACGAGGACTCCTTCCCCGCGCTCTGCCAGGAACTGGCCGGGCTGCTGGCGGGGGAGCACGGGCCGTACGTCCTCAGTGATCTGCGGATCGGCGACGGACCGGTCCACGTCCGCTACGGGGCCTTCGCCGCGCGCTACTGCCTGGGCGCCGACGGCCGACCCGTGCAGGCCATCGAGGACCCCACCGGCACCCTCGTCCCCGACCCCCGCGAGCCGCGCTTCACCCTCCCGGACTGGGTCACCCCGCCCGACTTCCTGCGGCCCCACCTCGCCGCCCGCACCGCCGTGGGCACCAGCGGCCTGCCCTACGAGCTTCAGGGCGCCCTCCACTTCTCCAACGGCGGCGGCGTCTACCTCGCCCGCGACACCCGCACCGGCGACACCGCCGTACTCAAGGAAGCACGCCCGTACGCCGGACTCGGCACCGACGGAGCCGACGCCGTCACCCGGCTCGACCGTGAGCGTGCCGCGCTCGAACAGCTCGCCGGACTGGACTGCGTCCCGCGCGTGCTGGACACCTTCGACCTCGGTGACCACCGCTTTCTCGCGCTGGAGCACATCCCCGGACGCACCCTCAACACCGAGATGGTCCGGCGCTTCCCGCTCTCCCACCCCGCGCCGACGCCCACCGAACTGGCGGAGTACACCGCCTGGGCCGAGCGGATGTATCAGCGGGTGGAGGCCGCCGTCGCACAGGTGCATGCCCGTGGGCTCGTCTTCAGCGATCTCCACATGAGCAACATCATGGTCGGCGACGAGGACGACGGCGGGCGCGTCGTACTGCTGGACTTCGAGGCCGCCTTCCCGGCCGACGAGGACCAGCGCGGACAGGTCGTCGCCAACCCGGCCTTCGTCGCCCCCGCCGACCGCACCGGCCGCGACATCGACCGGTACGCCCTCGCCTGTCTGCGCCTGGCCCTGTTCCTTCCGCTGACCACCCTCTTCATGGTCGACCGCGACCGCGCACCCCGGCTCGCCCGGTACGCCGCCGACACCTACCCGGTGGACGCCGCCACGCTGGAGCCCGCCGTACGGCAGATCGTGCGCGGCCTGCCCGACGCGGACGCGGAATCCGGGCCGCCGCTTCCCGGGCCGGGGGACTGGCCGCGCAGCCGGGACTCCATGGCCCGCGCCCTCGCCGCCTCCTGCACCTCCGACCGCCCCGACCGCTGTTTCCCGGGCGACATCGCCCAGTTCGCCAATCCGGCGGGCGGACTGTGCTTCGGACACGGGGCGGCCGGCGTGCTGTACGCCCTGCGCGAGACCGGCGCGCCCGACTGCCCCGAGGCCGAGGAATGGCTGCTCGACCGGGTGAAGTCACCCGCGCCCGGCACCCCGCCCGGCTTCCACGACGGGCTCGCCGGAATCGCCTGGACCCTGCACCGGCTGGGCCATCCCGCACAGGCGGCGGAACTGGCCCACCTCCTGATCCGCCAGCCCCTGGACCACCTCACCCCCGACCTGCACGGCGGACTGGCGGGCATCGCCCTCGCCCTCCACGACCTGGCCCAGGACACCGGCGACGCCGAACTCGCCACCGCCGCCGACCGCTGCGTCGACCGGGCCGCCCGCGCCCTCACCGCAGGGCCGCAGACCTCCCGTACCGGACTGCTGTACGGTGCCACCGGCCTCGCCCTGCTGTTCATCCGACGCCATGAGGCCATCGGCGACCCCACCTTCCTCGACCTGGCGGCCACCGCGCTCCGCCGCGATCTGGACCGGTGCAGACCGGCCCCCGGCGGCGGGCTGCACGTGGTGGAGGGGCGACGGCTGATGCCGTACCTCGGCGCGGGCAGCGCCGGACTGGCCCTGGTCCTGGACGACTACCTCACCCACCGCCCCGACGACGACCGGTTCTGCGCCGCCCGCCGGGCCATCGAACCCGCCCTGCGCTCGGCGTTCTACATCCAGCCCGCCCTGTACCGGGGGATCGGCGGACTCGTCCTGCACCTCGCCCGCACCCACCAGGGCGACCCGGCCGAACGCCGTCGCGTCATCGACCGGCACATCCGGCTCATGGGCCTGGAGGCGACCCCGTACGACGGTGAACTCGCCTTCCCCGGCGAACAGTTGATGCGCCGTTCCATGGACCTCGCCACCGGTACCGCCGGATGCCTCCTCGCGCTCGGCGCCGCCCTCGCCGACCGGCCGGTCTGCCTGCCCTTCCTCCCACCCCTCACCGCGCCGCCCGTCGGCGCCCCATGAACGCCCCTTGACCTGTCAGGGGGTCCAGCACCACCGCACCACACACCGCTGGTCTGTTCGATCCGTCCCCAGCACATTCGATCCGTCCCCATCAAAGGAGCACATCATGGCCCTTCTCGACCTTCAGAGCCTGGAGATCGCCGAGTCCGCCGACGAGCAGGCGGTCGGCGACCTGGAGAGTGTCAGCAGCGCGAGCCTGCTGCTCTGCCAGGGCAGCTCCGTCAGCCTGATCCAGTGCTTCTGAGCGCACTGACCGCCCTCGACACCCCGAGTGGCTGAGCCGCTGACCACCCAGGCGGTACGGACCGGTCCCGGACACCCTCCGGGACCGGTCCCGTCACACCGCCCACCCGCCCCCACGGCGGACGGCCCGCGCCCCCGGCCCGCCCGACCGTCCCTGATCCCCTTCATCTCCTTGGTCTTTCTCGTCCTCTCCGCCACCGGGGGCGCCCTCGCCGCGCTCGCCCTGCCCGCCGCGCTCGGCGTCGCCCTGGACCGGGTCGTGGCCGACGGCCGTGTCCCCTGGTCCGTACTGGCGGTGTGCGCGGCCCTGACCGCCGCCGAGGCCGGGTTCGACGCGCTGGTCACGCTGATCGGCGGTACCGGTACGGCGGCCGGGGCGGCCCGGCTGCGGACGGTCCTCCTCGGCCGTCTGCTGCACACCGAGGCACGCCATGCCGCCACTCACGCGCCGGGCGACCTCACCACCCGCCTGACGGCCAACGCCGCCGAGGCCGCCACGGTGCCGGTCGCCATCGCCCAGACCGTCGCCGGGGTGCTGGTGCCCGTCGGTGCGACCGTCGCGCTCTTCGTGGTGGACCCGTGGGCGGGGCTCGCGCTGCTCGCGGGCTTCCCGGCGCTCGTCGTCCTGCTCCGGCTCCTGGTACGCCGGACCTCCGTCACCGCCGCCGACTACCAGCGCGAACAGGCCCTCATCGCCGCCCGGCTGACCGAGGTCCTGGCGGGCGCGGCGACCGTACGGGCCGCCGGGACCGCCGCCCGGGAACGCGCCCGGATCACCGAGCCGCTCGGCCGCCTCGCCGCGCACGGCCGCCGCACCTGGGACGTCCACGGCCGCGCCGCCGCCGGCGCGGCCGTGCTGCTGCCGCTGCTGAGCCTGCTGGTGCTGGCCGTCGCCGGACTGCGGACGGCGACCGGCGCGCTCGGCGTCGGTGACCTCCTCGCCGTGGCCCGGTACGCGGCCCTCGCGGCCGGACTCGGCGTCCTCACCAGCGCCCTGAGCGGCATCGCCCGAGGCCGTAGCGCCGCCCGCCGACTGGACCCGCTGCTCGCCCTGCCCCCCGTACCCCATCGGGCGCACACCCTGCCGCCCGAGGGCGCCGGGACCCTGGAGCTACGGGACGTGGAGGTGCGACGCGAGGGACGGCGGGTTCTCGCGGAGGTGTCCTTCAGCGTTCCCGGCGGTACCTCGGCCGCCCTCGTGGGCCGCTCCGGCGCGGGTAGGTCGCTGGTCGCGGCCGTCGCGGGGCGGCTGACCGACCCCGACGCCGGGACCGTACTCCTGGACGGCGTCCCGCTCGACGCCCTCGCCCCCGAACGACTGCGCCACGCCGTCGCGTACGCCTTCGCCCGGCCCGCGCTGCTCGGCACGACCGTCGAGGACACGGTCGCCCTCGGCCCGTCCCGCCCCAGCCGCGCGGCCCTGACCGAGGCCCTGCGCGACGCGTCCGCCGACGGCTTCGTCTCCCTCCTCCCACAAGGCATCACCACCCCGCTCGCCGACGCGCCGCTGTCCGGCGGCGAGTACCAACGCCTCGGTCTGGCACGGGCGTTCGTGCGCGGCGGCCGGCTGCTGATCCTGGACGACGCCACCTCCAGCCTCGACACCGTCACCGAACACCGCGTCCAGCAGGCGCTCTCCCGCCGCGCCGGGGCCTGCACCCGCCTGATCGTGGCCCACCGCGTCACCACGGCCGCCACGGCCGATCTCGTGATCTGGCTGGAGAACGGGGGAGTACGGGCGACCGGACGGCACCGGGAGCTGTGGGCGGACGCGGAGTACCGGGGGCTGTTCCGGACGGCTGAGGACGCCACGCCCCTCCCGGCGCCCTCCTCCCCTCGGGGTGCGTCCCCGTGACGGACACAGGGGTGCCCGAAGGAGGTGGGGGTGAGGCCGGGGCGCTGCGCCGGGTCCTGCGGGACGGGCTGCCGTTCCTCCGCGCCCGGCGGCGGGTGCTGCTGCGGCTCGGCGGGTGGTCGCTGCTGGAGGCGGGCCAGACCTTCGCGGGCGGGTACGCCGTCGCCCGCTCCCTCGACGACGGCTTCCTCGCCGCCGCGCCCGGCACCGGCCTGCTGTGGCTGGCGGTCGCGGCCCTCGCCCTGGCACCCGCGTTCCTCGCCACGCGCGGTGTCTTCGGCCGCCTCGCCGACCTGGTGGAACCGCTCCGGGACGGGCTGGTGCGGCGGGCCGTCCGGCGGGCCGTCGACTCGGGGACGGGCGGCCCCGCCACCGTCGCCCGCGCGGTCGCGCAGGTCACCCACCAGAGCGAGATCGCCCGCGACGGCTGGGCCGGACTCGTGCTCGCCGCCCGGGGGTTCGCCTTCACGGCCGCCGGGGCGCTGGCCGGCATGGCGGCCCTCGACCCCCGCCTCCTGGTGGTCGCCCTGCCGCCCCTGCTGCTCGGCGTGGGGCTCTTCCTGGCCACCCTGGTCCCCATGGGTGCCCGCCAGCGGGCCTGTCTCGACCTGGACGAGGCGTACGCCGCCCACGCCGGACAGGCCGCCGCAGCCCTGCGGGACATCGCGGCGGCGGGCGCGGCGGGGCCGATGGCCGAACGCGCGAGGGACCTCACCGACCGGCAGACCCGGGCCGCCCGCTCACTCGCCCGCTGGGCCGCCGCCCGCGTCCTCGCCCTGGCCGTCGGCGAACGGCTCCCCCCGCTGCTCCTGCCCGCCGCCGCGCCCTGGCTGATGCGCGGCGGAGTGACCACCGGCGAACTGGTCGGCGCGTTCACCTATCTGACGGCGTCCCTCGCCCCCGCGCTGAACGCCCTGCTGACCGCCGTCGGGGCGGCCGGAGGGCGCCTGCTCGTGGTGCTCGACCGGTTCACGGCCACCGGAGCCGCAGAGCTGCTTCCGGGGCCCGAGCGTGCGGTGCCGCCGCTGTCGCCTGCCGGGCCCGAGCGTCCAGTGCCGCTGCCGTCGCTTCCGGCCCAGGGGCACTCCGTACGGCCGCCGGCGCTTTCGGTCTCCGGACATGCGGTGCCGCAGCCGTCGCTTCCGGCACTCGGGCACCCGGTGCCGCAGCCGTCGCCTCTGGCACTCGGGCACCCGGTACGGCTGACGTCACATCAGGCGCCCGAACCCCCGGTGCCGCCGCAGGCGCTTCCGGCGCTCAAGCTCCCGGTGCCACAGCAACCGCCTCCGGCGCTCAAGCAACCCGCCCCGCAGCAACTCCCTCCGGCGCCCAAGCACCCCGAAACCGGATCCGGAATCCGGGTGTCCGCCCCACCTGAGCCCATCCCTGAGCCCATCCCTGAGCCCATTCCTGAGCCCAGTTCCGCCCTCGCCCCCTACGCCGAACTCCGCGCCGTCTCCTTCGCCTACGGCCCCCACGCCCGCCCCGTCCTGGACCGGCTGGACCTGACCCTGAGGCAAGGGGATCACCTCGCCGTCGTCGGCCCGAGCGGCAGTGGCAAGTCCACCCTCGCCGCCGTACTGGCCGCAGTGATCGCCCCCACCGAGGGCGAGGTGCGCTGGCGGGGACGGCCCGCGTGCGAGGAGAGGGCGGCCGGTGCCGTACGTACGCTCCTGCCGCAGCAGCCGTACGTCTTCACCGGGACGCTCCGCGACAACCTGCGGTATCTGCGGCCCGACGCCCCGCCCGCCGAAGTCGCCGACGCGGTGTCGGCGATCGGTGTGGAGGCCCTGGTGGAGCGGTTCGGCGGACTCGACTCGCCCTTCGACCCACGGCACCTGTCCCCGGGCGAGGCCCAGCTCATCGCCCTCGCCCGCGCTCATGTGGCGACCGCCCCGCTGCTCATCCTGGACGAGGCCACCAGCCAGCTGGACCCGGCGGCCGAGGCCCGTGCGGAGTCCGCGCTCGCCGACCGCGCCGGGATCCTCGTCGTCATCGCCCACCGCCTCGGCTCGGCCCGGCGCGCCGGGCGCGTCCTGGTGATGGACGGCTCCCGCACCGACCTCGGCACCCCGGACGAACTGCTCGCCCGCTCACGCCTCTTCCGGGAACTGGCCGGTCACTGGGGCACGACGTGAACCGCGCCCCGTCCTCACCGCCCCCGTGTCCAGGCGGCGGCCCGGTGTCCGCGGGTCAGAGCCACCCGAAATCCCTGGACAGGCGGATCGCGTCCATGCGATTGCGGGCGCCCGTCTTGCGTATCGCCGCCGCGAGATAGTTCCGAACCGTCCCGCTCGCCAGATGCAGCGCGCTCGCTATCGCGCTGACCGACTCACCCTCCGCCGCCAGCGCGAGCACACGTAACTCGCGCGGGGACAGGGGCACATCCGTGGCGTGCAGCAGCCCGAAGGCGAGGGACTCGTCGATGTGACGTCCACCGGCCGCGACCTTGCGGACCACGGACCCCAGATTGTCCACCGGGCCGAGCTTGTCGACGTACCCGGTGGCCCCGGCGTCGCAGGCCCGGCGCAGATCGCCGGCGCGGTCGCCGCGCGCCAGTACCACCAGCGCGGGGAGCTGCCCGGCCGGTCCGCGCAGAGACTCCATGAAGGTCAGCACCTCCATGGAGTGCGGACACTCCAGGTCCGCGACGATCACGTCCGCCGGACACTCCGTCATACAACCGCGCACTCCGCCCTTGTCCGTGGTGCGCACCTGGATCTGTGGGTCCGTACTGAGCAGACAGGCCAGGGACGCCCGCCACAGGGGCACCGCGTGAACCAGGAGAACGGTCGTCATGTGAAGCTCCTCCGCTCGCTGCTTCGGTCTTGGCTCTTCGCTCACTTTCCGCGCAATCGCGTACGTTCTGTGCGCGACCGCCCACCAGTTGAGCACGAGGGGTCCACGAACCACTGACAAAATGCCCAACACGTCGGACGCGGAGGCGTAGCTGGCCAGAAAGAGCGGACGACAGCGCGGAAGCGTGCGGTGGAGCCAGTTCCGCTTACCGCTTACCGCGCGGACCGGGGGCGGCGTTCGCCCACCGAGTCCAGCAGCCGCCGGGCCCTGCTCGGCCGGTACGCCGGACCCTCCAGCCGTAGCAGCGCCCCGTTCCGGACCACGGCGTACGCGGCCGGTGTCGAGGACTGCGGGAAGGTCACCGGGTGGCGGCCCGAGGGCAGTGCGAGGCGGGCCGGGAGACGGAGGGCGGCGACCGTCCCCTCGGGGATCAGTTCGGCGTCCACCGCGAGGGCGGACACCGTCACCTTCACCCGTACCGGAGCGGTGCCGTCCATGGCCGGGATGTGGGGGAGGGGAAGCGTACGGTCGCCCCTTCCGGCGTTCGCCGACGCGGCCTGTGCGGTGTCGGGACCGAGCCGCCGCTGCCGTTGGCCGATGTCCAGGGCCAGTTGGCCGCTGCCGGTCCAGTAGGGGAGGGCGAGCCGGCCGCCGGTCAGGGCGCAGGGGGCGGCGGGGCTGCCGTGGGCCGCGCTGCCGGTGACGCGGACCATCCGGTCGATGCCGAGGAACTGGACGAACGCCCAGACGTCGTGCACGCCGCGCTCCAGGGGCCGTCCGCCGGCCAGCCGCTCCGGGTCCAGGCGCAGCGGGCCGGTCGCGATGAGCTGGGAGCGGCCGTCGCCGAGCGGGCGCAGGCTCACTCCCAGGTCGCCCTCCGGGTACCACCAGTCCTCGCGGTCCCGGTCCTTGACCACGAGTTCGGCGTGGGCGAGCCGTAGGGGGTCGGGAACGTCCCAGCCGTCGTCCGTGCCGGGTACGCCGCTGAGCAGCTCCGGGTCGAGGACGTACCGCCCGTCGCGTGTGGCGAGGGCGAGCGGTTGGCCGTCGCCGCGCAGCAGACCGAGCGTGATGTCGGCGACCAGGTGGCCGTCCGCCCAGCGCGGGGTGCCGACCTCGGTGTGGGCCCTGACCTCGCGGATGCGTTCGGCGAGCGTGACCGCGCCGTCGAAGTCGTCGCGTTCGAGGAGTTCGGCGCGGAGCCGGGAGACGGCGGGCAGGCCGTCGCGCACGGCGGCCGGGAACTCGGCCCGCGCCAGCTCACGGGCCGCCTCGAAGCGGGGGCGCTGCTCGGCCGGGTCCTCGCGCAGGATCTCTGGCTCGCGGGTGCGGGAGAGGATCTCGACGTGGTAGAGGCGGTGGAGGAGACGGTTCTGGAGGGCGTCGGGGTCCCCGGAGGGGGTGGTGCCGTCCTTGATCTGGCCGACGACGGTACGGAGGTTGGGCCAGAAGCCGTGCCGGGGGTTGAACCGGTGCTGGGTGTTGTTGCCGCCGTCGTCCCGCTTCATCCAGTAGTAGCAGGGATAGTCGGCGAGGACCGCGATCCGCTCGGCCTTGAGATAGGCGGCGCTGACGAAGAGCAGATCCTCCAGGATCCAGGGCCCCTCGGGGAAGCGCAGGCCGTGCTGCTCGACGAAGGCCCGCCGGAACATCTTGTGCGGCGACATGCTCTGCATCAGCTCGTCGTTCTCGATGGTGCAGGCGTCGACCGTGTGCCGGAACAGCCGGCGGGGGCGGACCATGGTGCTGGACATCTTGCCGAGCACGACATCGGCGTCAGTGCGGCGCGCGTGCGCGTACAGCCGCTCCAGCGCCTGCGGCCCGAGCAGGTCGTCGTGGTCGACGAACTGGATGTACTCACCCCGGGCGTGCCCCATTCCCACGTTGCGCGGGGCACCGGGCCAGCCGGAGTTCGGCTGGGTGTGCACCTGGACGTTCGGATGGGCGGCGGCGATCTTCTCCAGCCGGATCAGCGTGTCGTCCGTCGAACCGTCATCGACGTAGATCACCTCGTACTCGTCGGCGGGCAGACTCTGCCCGAGCAGCGACGGGGCGCATTCGTCGACGTACTTCCCGGTGTTGTACACGGGAACGATGACGCTGACCTTGACTCTCGGCATCCACTGGACTCTACCCGGCCCGCTTTCGCCATCCGGTGGCACGGATCATCGGGCGGATCACTGGGCGGGTCATCGGACGGATCGCCGGACGGATCGCCGGACGGATCGCCGGACGGATCGCCGGACGGATCGCCGGACGGATCGCCGGACGGATCACCGGGTGGAGATCTTGTGGACGACGGTGTCGTCCGGACTCAGCGGTCGCCCGTCCGTGGACAGGACTTCCAGCGCGCGCAGCGGCTGTCCCTGCGCACGGTCCACCAACTGTGAATGCGGTTCGCCGGGCGCGAAGAAGTTCTGTTCGCCCCACTGCCGCAGAGCCACGATGACGGGGAAGAGCGCCTCGCCCTTCGGGGTCAGTACGTACTCGCGGTAGGCGCTGCCGTCCGAGGCGGGGACGGTTTCGAGAACACCACCGGCGGTCAGGGTGCGCAGGCGCGTGGTGAGGATGTTCTTCGCCACGCCCAGACTGCGCTGGAACTCCCCGAAGCGCCGGCTTCCGTCGAAGGCGTCCCGCACGATCAGCAGCGACCACCAGTCGCCGATCGCGTCCACGGACCGGGCGACGGGACATTCGTTGTCGTCGAAGCGGGTTCTGGTGACCATGACGTCCCTCACTTTCATGTTGGTTGCAACATGCTACCAGGGCGGCTAGTGTCGTCCTGGCCAGTAGCAAGATGAAACCGAATGGGGAAGGGGGTCGGCGATGCCCGTCAGTGGTGACGCGGTGACGCCACGCACGGCGCACGGCAGAGGGACGGGTGAGGGCCACGGAGGGAAAGACGGGGGCGGCGGAGGAAGCAGCCCCGGATCCGCTCTGCCCCGTCGCGTCGTCGCACTCTTCGCCGTCGCCGCCGGGGCGGCGGTGGCCAACGTCTACTTCTCCCAGCCGCTCCTGGTGACCATCGGCCACGACCTGGGCATGAGCCCGGCGGTGGTCGGCAGTGTGGTCACCCTCACCCATGTCGGATACGGGCTGGGACTCTTCTTCCTGGTGCCCCTGGGCGACATGGCCGACCGCAGACGGCTCGTCGTGGCCCAACTGCTGCTCCTGGTCGTGGCGCTGGCCGTGGTCGCCGCCGCGCCCACGGCGGCGATCCTGCTCGCGGGCATGGCCGCGATGGGGCTGCTCGCCGTCGTCACCCAGACGCTGGTGGCCTTCGCGGCCTCACTGGCCCTGCCCGCCGAGCGCGGCCGGGTCGTCGGTCTGGTCACCGGCGGAGTGGTCATCGGGATCCTGCTCGCCCGCACGGTGTCGGGCCTCCTGGCCGATCTCGCGGGCTGGCGCTCCGTCTACATCGCCTCGGCGTCACTCACCGCCCTGCTCGCCCTGCTCCTGTACCGCGTACTGCCGCGTCACGGCGGCACGCCACCGGCCCCCCTGCGCTACGGGCAGCTCCTGCGCTCCACGCTCACCCTGTTCGCGCGGGAACGGCCGCTGCGGCTGCGGGCCCTGTTCGGGCTGCTGATCTTCGCCGCGTTCTCCACCCTGTGGAGCAGCGTCGCGCTACCGCTCAGCGAGGCCCCGTACTTCCTGTCCCACAGCGCGATCGGGGCACTGGGCCTGATCGGCGTCGCGGGTGCCCTCGCCGCGACCGTGGCGGGCCGCCTCAACGACCGAGGACTCTCCCGGTGGACCACTGGCACCGCCCTGGCGCTGCTCACCGTCTCGTGGCTCCCCCTGGCCTTCACCCGCAGCTCCCTGTGGGCCCTGGCCGTCGGGGTGATCCTCCTCGACCTCGCCGTACAGGCGGTCCACGTCACCAACCAGACCGTCCTCTACGCGCTCCACCCGGACGCGGGCAGTCGGCTGATCGGCGGATACATGGTCTTCTACTCGATCGGCAGCGCCGCCGGAGCCATCGCCGCGACGACCCTCTACACGACGGCCGGCTGGGGCGCCGTATGCGTACTGGGCGCCGCGTTCAGTGGCTCCGGGCTGGTGCTGTGGGCGGTGACCCGACACGGCTCCCCGGATCACACGTCCGAGGTGACCGCTCGCGAGGCGACGGACCATTGAACCGGCGCGGCCTCTCACGGCTCCCGTCGGGTCGTCCGCCCCGCGCCCACCCTCCTCGCCAGCCGTACGCCGAGCGCCGCCAGGAGAGCTGCCGCCAGGGCGTACACCGGCAGCCAGAGGGTCGTCGTGGCAGCCAGGCAGTCGTTGACGGCGTGTCGGCTCTGGTCGCTCCGCGCGGACTCCAGCGCGGCGCTGTCCTGGCCGCCCAGGCCGCCCAGCGCGGCCTGCGCCTGGAGGGCGGCGTAGTCACCGAGGCGGGCGCACTGGGCGCGGGTGCCGGGCATCGGGAAGAACCAGGCCCAGCGCTGTATGGCGGGGGCCACCGCGAGGGCCACGCACAGGCCGACGACCAGCGAATAGACCGTCAGGCTCCGCACATACCCGGATCTCGCGCCGGGGGTGGGGGACGGAGGGCTGGTGAAGGACAGGATCACCGCGAGCAGCGTGATGCCGAGGTAGGTGGAGAACCACTGCCACGAACCGGAGGAGAGGGCGAAAGCGAGGACGGCGGCGAGCGCGGTGCCCAGCACCCCGGCGCGATTACCGGCTCCCGGGTCCGTGCGGGGGGTCATGGCGCCCTGGCCGGCCGGGTGGCTGTGGTCGTCCATGCCCTCCGCCGCCTTCCGCCTGCTGCCTCGGCTGCTTCCTGCCTCGGCCGGGGCTCAAGTCTTGGACCGCGGCCCCGCGCGTACCCGCTCACCATGCCGGTCTGCCCGTCCCGGTCGCCCGGTTGGCGGGTGATCGAGTATCGCAGCGCTGTTATATTAGCGCTGTGACATCCACTGATCCCACCTCCCTCCCCGACCCCTGGCACTCCCTGCACATGCTGCTGGCCGCCATGGACGCCGAGATCGAGCAGGTCTATGTCGAGCGCGGGATCGAAGGGGTGCGACCCCGGTTCGCCTATCCGCTGATCCGGCTCGCCCACACCGGGCCGCTGACCATCCGCGACCTCGCGAAGTCCCTGGGCCGTTCGCACTCGGCGGTCAGCCAGACCGTCGCCGCCATGCGCAAGGAGGGGCTGGTGACCTCCGAGCCGGGCGCCGACGCCCGTACCCGGCGGATCGACCTGACCGAGCGCGGCCGGTCGCTGGTGCCGTTCCTGGAAGCGGAGTGGCGGGCCACGCACGCGACGGTCGCCGAGCTGGACGGTGAGATTCCGCATGCGATGACCGCCGTCGTCGAAGAGGTGCGGCGGGCGCTGGAACGCCGGTCGATGCGGCAGCGGATCCTGCACCATCTCGTCGAGCCGCCGCGATGAGGGCACGGGTCCGGTTCCTGGACACCCGTCCGCTGCGCGGCAGCCGGCCCTTCCGTGATCTGTGGATCGGTACGACGGTCTCCCAACTCGGCGCGCAGATGGCCAACGTGGCCGTACTGGCCCAGGTCTGGGACCTGACCGGCAGCCCCATCGGCACCGGCGCCATCGGGCTCGCCACCGGGCTGCCGATGGTGCTGTTCGGGCTGATCGGCGGCACCCTGGCCGACAGCGTCGACCGGCGGGCGGTCGTACGGGCCACCACCGCGGGCCAGTTGCTGGCCGCCGGCGGACTGTGTGCCCAGGCTCTGGCGGACAACCGGAATGTCGTGCTGCTCCTCGCCCTGGTCGCCCTGGGGACGTCCTGCGCCGCTCTCGGCGCGCCCGCCCGACGCACCTTCCCGGTCCGCCTGCTGCCCACCGACCAGGTCGCGGCCGGTCTCGCACTGAACAGCCTCTCCTTCCAGGCCGCGATGCTCGCCGGGCCCGCGCTGGCCGGGCTGGTCATCGCCCGCTGGGACCTGCCGGCCGCCTACGCGATCCAGGCCGTCGCCACGGCGGTCTCCGTGCTCGCGGTACTGCGCCTCCCCGCCATGCCTCCCATGGGGACCGGCGTGGCGGGTGGCAGACGCCGGCCCGAGCGCGGCGGGTGGCGGATCGTGCTGCGCCGCCCGACGCTGTGGGGCTCGCTGGTCACCGACCTGTCCGCGACGCTGCTCGCCATGCCGATCGCGTTGTTCCCGCTGGTCAACGAGATCCGTTTCGGCGGCGATCCACGGACCCTCGGCCTGTTCCTGTCCGCTGTCGCGGTCGGCGGGATCATGGCTGGTCTGCTCTCCGGCACGGTGACCCGCTGGCGCCGGAGCGGACTGGTGCAGCTCTGTTCGGCGAGTGTGTGGGGTCTGGCGCTCGCCGGTTTCGGCCTGGCCGGGCCGCTGTGGCTGGCGCTGGGCTGTCTGGTCGTGGCCGGGGCCGCCGACACCGTGTCCGTCGTCACCCGCAGTGCCCTGGTGCAGCTGGAGACCCCGGACGCGTACCGGGGGCGGGTCTCGTCCGTGGAACACGTCATCGGTGTCGCGGGTCCCGAGCTGGGCAACTTCCGTGGCGGTCTGCTGGCGTCGGCCACCTCCGCGTCCTTCTCCCTGGTCGCGGGCGGACTGTCCGCCGTCCTGGTGGTCGCCGCCGTGGCCGCGACCAACGGCCCCCTTCGCGCCTACCGCACCCCGCCGCCGCCTCCTCCCGCGAAGCCGGCCACCGCCGAGGTCGCCGACACGGCGACGCCCGGATAGGCCCGTCGAACCGGCCCTGCCACTTCCCCCCGGCCGTCCTTACCCTCCGGGGTTCACGCCGTCGTCGTACAACCGCTGCCGCTGCGGTGGGCCGGGCGGCGGGCGGGCAGGGGCGGTGCGGGGCGGCTGTGGGGGGATCGCTGGAGGCCGTTCCAGGGGAGCGTGGCGGTCAGGAGCCAGGTGACCCGGTCGGCGAAGTGGGGTTCGGGGACGGGGATCTCGACGCCGGGATGGCGGGTGTAGTGGTGGGTGACGGTGTCGGCGACATAGCGGGTCAGGGCGTCGATGCGGTGGCGCCGGGGGCGGGAGCCGGGGCCGGTGGTGAGCCGGCTGAGGGTGCGCAGGACGGTGGGGAGGCTGGCGTCGAAACGGATCTGGTGGGGCGGATCGACACCGGCCACGGTGAGGGTGTCGGTGCCCTGGTCGGCCCAGGCCGGGTCCTGCTGGGCCTGATCGGCTTCGTGGGCCTGGTGCCGGTAGAAGTCGGCGGCGTGCTGCTCGCCGCGGATCTGGTGGTAGAGGGAGAGCGTGTGGCAGGCGGGCGGGTGGCCGTCCCCGGCGGCGTACTGCCACCAGAAGCGGGCCCCGTCCTCGATCCCGGCGACATGCAGGGCGCACCCGAGCAGCCAGGCGGAGTGCAGGTCGGGGATCTGGTCGGTGAGGAAATCGAGGGTGCTGTGCCTGACGGTGCCGATGGCCGTCTCGCACAGGATGTGCAGGTACTGGGCGTCGGACCCGTCGTGGACGACGACATGCGCGGGCGGGCCGGGGCGGCGGGTGTCGTCGCCGGGGCGGGTGTCGTCGGGGACGTCGGGGTGCGGGTGGAGCCGGGCACGGGCGAGGAGCCGGTCGATGGCAGTCGCGGCAGTCATGGCGGTCATGGCGGGTGGTGTCACTCCGGGGTCGGTGGGCTCGACGGCCTCAGGAAGTCCTTGAGGGCGGCGCGTGCGTGATGGTCCACGGCGTGGGTGATGGCGTGGGCGTGGCCGAGGACGTCCGCGATGCGCTGATGGGGGATGCCGCACAGATGACGCAGGACGACGACGTCCAACTGGTCCTCGGGCAGGCGGGTGATGGCGTCGAAGAGATCGACGAGTTCGGTCAGGACGACGAGATGTCCCGGAGCCGCGGCGTGGTCGTGCACCTCGTGCGTGGAGAACACCGCCGGGCGCAGGTCGACCCGGCCGTCCTGCCAGCGCGAGGCGCGGATCATGACCCGGGATCGGAACAGCCGCCAGGCGTAGCGGTGGAGATTCTCGCTGGTGACCGCGTGGTTCCAGCAGACCCAGAGCATGTCGAACGCCTCGCGCACCACATACCGGGCGCGGCGGTCGGTCAGCAGAAAGGCGCGGGCGTAGTCGGCGTACGTCCCCGCCATGCGCTGAGTGAACGCCTGGTACGGCAGCGGCGGCCCGTGCCCGTCGTGGGCGACCTGGGCTATGGAGTACTCGATCCAGCCGTCCCCCTTGCGGGCCTCCCGGGCGCCCGCCGCCCACAGCCGGCGCAGCGGCGGGGCGGGCAGGCCCAGGGCGTGGGTCACGCTGAAAGTGATCTCCCAGGCGGGGTAATAGCCATTGCCGCGCAGGAGTTCGCTGATCCGGGTCTTGGAGTAGCCGGATCGTTCCACCAGGTCGTCCAGAGTGAGCCCGCCGGAGAACAGAATGGTGCGTACGGGTTCCAGCCAGGCGCGGTGCACAGGGCCCGCGTCCTGGGAGATGGGCGCGGGAGGGCGCCCGCGTTTGGGGGTGGCGGGCAGCGGCGGTGGTTTCGCCGGGCCGGGCGAGGGCGTCACCGCAGTGCCTCCCGGCAGCCCGGCCCGTAGGCTCTGGCGCCCCGTGGCCGGGCCCGGGTGCCGGGGGCGGTGCGGAAGAGGAATCGGACGATCTGGTGGGCCAGAAGGCCCGGGGAGAGCAGCAGGACCGCGGTCGCGACCGCGTGCCCCAGCACGATCGAGACCGTGCTCCATGCGAAGACCGCCGCCAGGACGGCAACGGTCAGCACCTTCTTACCGGACATCGCACTCGGTTTCTGTGAGCGAAGCAAGCGACAGCCCTTCCCCGCACCGGTGCTGACGCGGCGCCAGGAAGGACCGCCAGCATGCCGCCAACCCCGCCTGCCACGCCACGCGGTCACGGAGTTGCGGAACAAAGACCCACCGCACCACCGCCCGTCACTCCCCACCCGCCCCGGCATCCCGAGGACCCGGGCCCCGCACATCCTTCACCTCAGCGAACGGTTCGGGGCGCGGTACGGGAGCGCGTCCCGGTGCGACCGGCATCCCTCGCCCGGCGCCCGACCTGTCGGGCATACATATGGAAACGATATCGCAGGACTCTCTCCGTCGCCCCGCTTGTCCTCGACGGTGCTTGGTCGCGTGCCAGAGGGAGGGTGGTCGGCCCTCCTGGTGGCCGATCTGGGCCCCTGTGTTCCATGAATTACCTGGTCGTAGCCCCCTTCGGGGAGAGTCGGTCACGGGGTGCCCCGCAGGACCCCGGCGGCGTGCGCCCGCCATGAAACCCGCAGTGTCACACCTCTTGACACCCCGACGGCCCCAGTCGCATGCTCAGGCCACGATCAGTGATGGAAACCTTTCCATAGCTAGGGAGCATTCCGATGGGACGTCGGCGAACCATTCCCAGGAGACAGCGGGCCGCCGCCCTCGTGGTGGCCATGGCCTGCGCGGGCCTGACCGCCTGCGCGGCCACCGCGGAACCCGCCGGCAGCGCGAGCGAGGGCACCGGCTCGGCCGACGCGGGGGCGTGTGGAACGGTCACCTACCAGGACCCCGGCGGCAACGCCGACCTGAGCAGCCTCCCCGAGGAGACCAGGAACGGGTACAACGGCTACTTCGCGCCGGTCAACGCCTCCGCGTACAAGGACTTCAAGCGCACGTCGGACGGACCGATCAAGATCGGTTACAGCGATTCGTTCTCCGCCAACGGCTGGCGCGGCGACGCGCTGAGACGGCTGGAGGAGGATGTCGACCACCTCAAGAAGGCCGGTGTGGTCAGCAGTCTCCAGACGGCCAACTCCAATCTTGACAACAGCCTCCAGATCCAGCAGATCACCAGCATGATCAACCAGCAGGTGGATCTGATCCTGGCCATCCCCAACTCCCCGACCGCCTTCAACGGCGTCATCAAGCAGGCCCATGACGCGGGCATCCCCTTCGTCACGCTCAACGCCCATGTCACCTCGCCGTACGCGATCAACGTCGACACCAACTACCACCTGACGGGTGAGCTGGTCGCCGGCGGCATCGCGAAGATCGTCAAGGGGACGGGCGAGGTGCTCCTCGTCGACGGCATCAACGGCTCGCCCGCCTCCGCCGCACTGCACGACGGCTACCTGGCCGCGTTCGAGAAGTGCCCCGGCATCAAGGTGGCGGGATCCCTGGAAGGACAGTGGAGCGAGGCCACCGCCAAGTCGCTCATGCTCCAGTACCTCTCCACCCACCCCGGTGAACTCGCCGCCGTGGTCAACAGCGGCGGCATGACCAACGGGGTACTCCAGGCCCTGGAACAGACCGGCCGGCAGCCCGTGCCCATCGGTGACGCCAACCCGAACCAGGGCTCGCTCGTCTCGCTGCTCGACACCCTCCCCGACGCGTACGTGGCCGGCACCACCCCGCCGGCCCAGGGCATGGACGCCGCACTCCTCACCGGGATCGCCACCCTCCAGGGCCAGGGACCCAAGTACGACGCCATCGTGGCGACCCCGGCCGAGATCACCGGCCGCGACGCCCTGGACTCCTGGATCCGGGACGGCTGGACCGCGTCGTCCACCGCCCAGGCACCCGCACCGCCGGGATCCGACTGGCTGTCGGCCGAGCAGCTCGCCGCGTACTTCGAACGCCCCGCGCCGCTGCCCGAGCTGCCACCCCTGCCGTAGCGCCGCATCGGGGCGTCGGCATGTCAACAGGCGCCCCGAGCAGGACCGGTACAGGCGCCTCGACCACCAGCCGTGCGGGCGCCCGGCCACCAGCAGGACAGGCGCCCCGACCGGTACCGGTGCGGGCGTCTCACCCATACCCCTACGGGTCGGGTCACAGCACCTCCCCCAGACGGACAGGAATGGATCGGTGGAAGGAACATTCGGTGGTGAACCGGTCGGGCCGGGGCCCGGCCGAAGGACCAAGGCCGTACGCCAGGACCCCGCGGCGACACCGCTGCTGGAGGTCGCCGCGATGGCGAAGAGTTTCGGGGCGACCAAAGCGCTGACCGACGGGTCTCTGTCGATCGCGCCGGGCGAGATCGTCGCCCTGATGGGAGAGAACGGATCGGGCAAGAGCACGCTGGTCAAAACCCTCTCCGGGGTGATCCGACCGGACAGCGGGGACATCCGCCTCGACGGCGAACCGCTGGCGCCGGCCACCCCCCGCGCCGCGCTGCGCGCCGGAATCGTCACCGTCTTCCAGGAGATCCTGGTGGCACCGGACCTCACCGTCGTCGACAACCTGTGGCTGGGCTCGGGATCCCCGCTCGCCACAGGGAAGAACGAGCGCGCACGCCGCGCGGAGGCGGAGCGGATCCTGTCGGTGCTGTGCCCCGACCCTCCCGCCCTGGACGCGCGGGTCGACGAGCTGGACCTGATGCGGCAGCAGGTGTGCGTGATCGCCCGCGGCCTGCTGCGGCGACCACGGCTGATCATTCTGGACGAGGTCACCTCGACGCTCGACGTCACGATCCGCGACCGCCTCTTCGCGGAACTGCGCAGGCTCTGCGCCGCCGGGGCCGGAGCACTGTTCATCTCGCACCGCATGGACGAGGTGCTCTCGCTGGCCGATCGCTTCGTCGCGCTGCGCTCAGGGGCGACCGTCGGCACCCTCGACCGTGGCGAAGCCACCGCCGAGCGGCTGGTCCGGCTCATCTCCGGCGAGGAGGCCGCCAAGGAACGGGTCAGGGCCGTGCGCGCCACCGTGGCCGACAGCCGTCCGGTCCTTGAGGCCGCCGGAGTGCGGGTGCGGCCCGGCGCCGACCCGGTCGACCTGACCGTCAGGCGCGGCGAGATCATCGGGCTGGCCGGGCTCGAAGGCCACGGCCAGGACGAGTTCCTGCGCGTCCTGGCGGGGCTGCTGCCCCCCGGGGCGGGCACGGTGCGCGTCGTCCCGCCGGACGGGGGCGACGCGGTCGCGGTGCGCTCGTACCGGCAGGCGGTGCGTCTCGGCATGGCCTACGTACCCCGGGACCGCAAGGCGGAGGGCATCGCCGACGTGCTCTCGTCGCTGGACAACTTCAGCGTGCCGACGCTGCGCCGCGACTCGCTCGCCGGGGTGATCCGCCACCGGATGACGGCGAAGCGGTTCCGCGACTTCAGCCGGACCGTGAATCTGGCGCCCGCCCCGCGAACCCCGGTGGGCCGGCTCAGCGGCGGGAACCAGCAGAAGGTGATCATCGCCCGCTGGCTCGCGACCGAGCCCGGTGTGCTGCTGCTCAACGACCCCACCCGCGGGGTCGATCTGAGGACCAAGCACGAACTGTACGACCTGTTCGAACGGCTCGCGGACGACGGCATGACGATCGTGATGCTCTCCACCGAGGTGGAGGAACACCTGAATCTCATGGACCGCATCCTCGTCTTCCACGCCGGTTCCTGCACACGCGAGTTGACCCACGAGGAGGCCGACCGCGAGTCACTGGTGTCCGCCTACTTCGGACAGCGACACGACGCCCTGGCACACGGAGGCCCGCGATGAACCCCCGGATCGCCCTGCGCTCCCCGCTCGCCAAGGTGTGGGCCATGACCTTGGCCCTGGTGATCGCGAACGCCGTCGTCTCGCCCGACCTGCTCGCCGGGTCACGCCTGCCCGGCATGGTGAACCTCCTGGTCCCCCTGGTCCTGGCGGCACTGGCGAGCGTGCCGTCGATCCTCTCCGGCGGCGGTGGCCTCGACCTGTCGGTGGGCCCGCTCCTGGGATTCGTCAATGTCTTCGCGGTCGGGGTCCTGGTGCCCCGGGGACTCGGCTCGGCCTGGATCGGCATCCCGCTGTGCCTGCTGCTCGGCGCGGCCGTCGGCGCCCTGAACGGGGCCCTGGTGGCCTACGGCCGGCTCCAGCCCATCGTGGTGACCCTGGGCAGCTTCCTCGTCCTCGCCGGGCTGGCACTCGTCGTCATGCCCGAGCCCGTCGGCGGGGCCCCCGGATGGGCCGCGTTCCTCGCGGACAGCTCCCTCGGCGGATATCTGCCGCACTCGCTGATCCTCCTTCTCGCCGCCTTCGGCCTGTGGGCGGCGCTGCGCACGGCGGGCTTCGTACGCCTGGTCCGGGCCGTCGGCAGCGACCAGCGGGCGGCCTACACCTCCGGGGTGAACGTCCCGGCGATCCGGCTCGGCGCGTACACCCTGGGCGGTGTGTTCGCCGCACTGGCCGGCCTCGCACTGACCGCGCTCATCAACTCGGGCGACCCGACGGCCGGCCGGCAGTACACCCTGATGGCGATCGCCGCCGTGGCCCTCGGCGCGAACGCGCTGCACGGTGGCCGCGGCGGCATCCTCGGCCCGCTGCTCGGCGCCGGCACCCTCTTCCTCATCCAACTGCTGCTCTCCGCCGTCAACGTCTCGTCCCTGTGGATCCAGGTCGTCTACGGGACGGTGCTGCTGGTGGCGATCTGCCTGAACTCCACCACGGCGGGCGGAGCACGGCTCCGTACGGCCGCACCCCAAGGAGCCCGACCATGAACCTGAGCGCCGTCACCGGCCGGCTGAACGGAAGAATGACGTCCGGACCGGCCCAGTTGCTCACCATCGGTGCCATCTTCCTGGTGGGCCACACCCAGGTCGTCGGCTACAGCGGGCTGACCTCGATCCGGGCGATGGCCGTACTGGCCGCGTTCCTGGGCATCGCCGCCATGGGCCAGACCCTGGTGGTGCTGGTCGGCGGCATCGACCTGTCGGTGCCCGCGGTCATCGGCGCCGCCAATGTGATGGCCGCGAAACTGACCGGCGAGGGTTACTCCTCGCCCACGATGATCGCCCTGGTGCTCGCCTCCGGCTTCACCGTCGGGGTGGTCAACGGATATGTCACCAGCCGCTGGCAGGTGCCCGCGCTGATCGTCACCCTGGCCACCGGCTCGGTCGTCGGCGGCGCCGTCCTGCTCTGGACGAACGCGACCCTCACCGGCCGCGCCCCCGCCTGGCTGACCGAGTTCACCTCGTCCTCGGCCACCACCGGCCCGCTGCCCGTCGCCCCGGTCGTCGTGCTGTGGCTGCTGCTCGCGCTGGTCGCGGAGTTCGTGCTCCGCCGCACCCGCGCGGGCCGCAAACTGTATGTGCGGGGCGTCAACCAGAACGCCGCCCGGCTGATGCTGGTCAGCGACCGCGCCGTGACCACCCTCGCGTTCGGCTGCTCCGGCCTGCTGGCGGCCCTCAGCGGCCTGCTGCTGACCGGCTTCACCGGCTCCGGGCTCTTCGACATCGGCGCGCCCTACCTGTTCAGCGCGATCGCCGCCGTGGTCGTCGGCGGCAACTCCCTGCTCGGCGGACGCGGCAACATGCTGCGCTGCGTACTGGGCGTGATCGCCCTCACCGAACTCACCACCCTGCTCGTCGGATTCTCCCTGAGCGCCGCCGCCCAGCAAGCGGCACTCGGCGCGGTGATCGTCCTGGTCGTGGCCGGCTACGGCCGGGAACAGCCGCTGGGCAGCCAGATATGACCGGCCCGCCGGGTGATCAGGCGTACAGCAGCTCCGACTGCCACTCGTCCCGCGGCTGGTGGTGCAGGTTGAGGTAGGCCGCGGCCAGGGCCGGGGAAGCGAAACGGGGGTCGTCGCCGTCGATGTGGCCGGCGATGGTCACGGTGGTGACATGGACGCCGGAGCCCTGCTGCTCCTTGTGCAGGGCCTGGACATACGCCCGTAGCGCCGCCTTGCCCACCGACAGCGAGGTGTACTCGGGCGACGGGTCCAGGGCGAGCGCACCACCGGTGAACAGCAGGCTGCCCCGGCCCTCCGGCAGCAGCGGAAGGACCGTCCGCGCGGCGACCATCGCCCCGGTGACATTCACCGCGAGGGTGTGGGCGAAGTCCCGCGGGTCCTGTCCGGTGGGGGTGTCGGGAATCAGCAGCGCCGCGTTGTACACCAGCAGCTCCGGTGCTCCCACCTCCTCCGCGGCCCGGACGAGCGCCGTACGCAGCTCCTCGGGGTCGGCGGCGTCCGCCGGGCAGGCGCGCGCGACGCCGCCGTCGGCCGCCAGCCCGGCCGCGTACGTCTCCAGGCGCTCGGCACTACGGCCGAACAGCGCCACCGGGTGGCCGTCCTCGGCGCAGGCCTGTGCGAGGGCCAGGCCGAGGCCGGGGCCCACTCCGATGATGAACGCGGATCCCTTGCTCATGATGCTTCCTTCGACTGTGTGATGTGGTGCGCCACGGTTCTCTCTTCGGTTGTGCGGTGCGGTGCGGCCACGGTTCTCTCCTCGGCTGTGTGAAATGGTGCGGCCACGGTTCTCCCGTGGTGGGCAAGGGGACATCGCCCGTTCCCGTACTAACCCGCGGGGGCGAACTGCGGCAGACGCGCCATGATGGCCTGGATCTCGGCCTCGTCCGAGACACCCTGGAAATCGTGGCGCGGCGTGTACGGCGCTTCGAGCGCGCGGATCTCCTCCTCACCGAGGCCGATTTCCAGCGAGGCGACCGCGTCGTCGATCTGCCGGGTCGTGCTCGCCCCGACGAGGGGAGCGGTCACCACCGGCTTGCTGTGCAGCCACGCCAGGGCGACCTGGGCGCGCGGCACGCCCCGGGCATCGGCGACGCGGCCGACGGCGGCGACGATGTCACGGTCGGACGCCTCGGTCGCCGGTGAGTACAGCATCTCGGCGTACCCGTCATTGCCGCTCCGCGAGGTCGACCTCGCGTCCGACCACGCGCGGGCGAGCCGCCCCCGGGCCAGCGGGCTCCAGACGACCGTGCCGATGCCGTCATCGCGACAGAGCGGGATCATCTCCCGTTCCTCCTCGCGGGCGAGCAGGTTGTAGTGGTCCTGCATCGACACGAAACGGGCCCAGCCGTGCTCCCGCTGGAGGCGCAGCGCCTTCGCGAACTCCCAGGCAGGCATCGAAGAGGCGCCGAGGTAGCGGACCTTGCCGGACCTGACCAGGTCGTGCAGCGCTTCGAGGGTCTCCTCCAGCGGCGTCGTGTGATCGTTCCTGTGCACCTGGTACAGGTCGATGTAGTCCGTGCCGAGCCGCCTGAGCGAGTGGTCGACCTCGGTCATGACCGCCTTGCGGCTCAGGCCCTTTCCATTGGGTCCCGACCGCATCGGATTGCGCAGCTTGGTCGCGATCACGACGTCATCGCGATCGGCGAAGTCCCGCAGGGCGCGGCCCAGGATCTCCTCGCTGGAGCCCTGCGAGTACACATTCGCCGTGTCGAAGAAGTTGATGCCCCGTTCGATGGCGTGCTTGATGAGCGGACGGCTCTCGTCCTCGCCCAGTGACCAGACCGGGTGGCCGCGCTCGGGCTCGCCGTAGCTCATCGCGCCGATCGCGATCGGTGAGACCTCAAGTCCGGTGGTGCCCAGCTTTACGTAGTCCATGGTGCCGTCTCCTTCGATGGGTCCTGGGTGTGGGTACTCAGACGCGGACCGTCGTCTTGCCCCGGGCGCCGCCCGTCGCGTTCCGTGCCAGTGCCCCGGGGGTCTCCTCCAGCGTCACGGTCCGCTGGATCGGGACCGCGATCGCACCCGACGCCACCGCGGCGGTGATCCGGGCGAGCAGGCCGGGCTTGTCCCGCATCTGGAAGTTGCTCACGGCGATCCGTTCGGAGGCGAGCAGGTGCGGGGGCGCGGTGAAGGTGACGGACGCGGCCCCACCGCCGTCGCGGACGAGTGCGGCGTAGTCACCGAAGCGTGCCGTGTCACGGGTGAGGTCGAGGAAGACATCGATCCCGCCGGGATGCGTCCCGCGGATCTGCTCCGCCGGGTCACCGGCCGTGTAGTCGACCGTCCGTGCCGCGCCCAGCCGCCGGATCCAGGGCTCGGCATCGGGCCGGGCGGTCGCGATGACCTCCGCGCCGAGAGCCGCCGCGAGCTGGACGGCGAACACGCCCACCCCGCCGGTGGCCCCGGCGATCAGGATCGACCGGCCCGCCCGCACACCGAGGGCTTCGAGCACACCGAGAGCGGTCATGCCGGCGGTCGGCAGCGCCGCCGCGATCTCGGCGGGCATCCCGTCCGGGACCCGCTGGAGCGCCCCGGCGTCCGGGTGCTCGGTGACCACGGTGTAGTCGGCGAACGTGCCGGTGCCCAGCGGCGCGCGGAGAAACTGCCCGTGCACGAGGTCACCCGGCGCCAGCCCATGAACGCCTTCCCCCGCCTCCACCACCTCACCCGCGCCGTCCACACCGAGAACCAGCGGATACATCTGCGGCAGGGGCAGCAGGCCCTCGGCGATCCCCGCGTCGATCGGATTCACCGACGCCGCCTTCACTCGGACCAGGACCTCTCCCGGCGCCGGGCGGGGGACGGGCAGCTCCATCAGCTCCGGCTTGTCGCCCTTGTGGTGCACCGCGACAGCACGCATGACGTCATCTCCTGTGTCCTGACGGCCTCCCGCCCCCGTCGCGCTCATGTGCCGGGTGACATCGGACGGCCTGCTGCCAGTCAAACCGGGGCCACGGAGGATCTGAAGGACCGATCCGGGCAGCGTTGATACCCTGGGGGTATGAATGACCTGGAGACGCGACAGCTCCGGTACTTCGTCGCGGTCGCGGAACAACTGCACTTCGGGCGCGCCGCCGAACTGCTCGGCATGGCCCAGCCACCCCTCTCCCGCGCGATCCGCGAACTGGAGCACCAACTCGGCGTGCAACTCTTCCGGCGCAGCACCCGCCAGGTAGCCCTCACCCCGGCCGGGGAAGTCCTCCTGCGGGACGCCCGCACCGCGCTCGACGCGGTCAGCGCCGCCCGCCGCAGGGCCCAGCACGCGGGCGAGCCGACGCCACGACTGAGGCTCGCCCTCAAGGCGGACATCGACGGCGGTCTGCTGCCCCGGCTGCTCGACAGGTACGCCGAGGGGGAGGCGGCCATGCCGGTGGAGCTGGTACTGGGTCCGGTCGGCGAGCAGGCGCAGGCCGTGCGCGACGGCCGCGCCGACACCGCGCTCCTGCTCCACCCCTTCGACGATCGCGGCCTGGACTTCGAACCCCTGCTCAGCGAGCCGTTCCTGATCGCCCTCGCGGCGGCCGACCCGTTGGCCGCCCGGCAGCGCCTGAGCCTGGCCGATCTGGCGGGCCGGAGCCTTCCCGGCGGGGCCCCGGCCGACCAGGGCCCGGTACCCGGCCCGCGCGGCTGGGCCGCGACGTACGGCCGGCAGACCGGCCCGGCCTGGAGCGACATACCCACGTCCGGCACAGATGGCGACGCCTCGGACCACAGCGCCTCGGGCCACAGCGCCTCGGACCTTCCGCAGATCTTCCGGCTCGTCGAACTCGGCAGTATCGTCTGCTTCTTCCCCGCCTCGCTCACCCGGCGCTATCCACGCCCCGAGATCGCCTACCGGCCGGTGACCGACCTGGCCCCGGCGGCGCTGGCCGTGGCCTGGTCACAGCACTCGCACGCGCCGTCCGTCGCCGCCTTCGTCCGCGCAGCCGCCGAGGTCGCGGCCGACGCCACACGGGACGCGGGAAGCGCCTTGGAGGGCGCGCACCTGGCCCTGGGCTCGCATCGCGGGCCGGACACCGGCGGCAGCGGGCGCTGAGCACCGGGACGGCCGACCCGCATGAGTCCTCGGCGGCGGCGCGCCGGGGACAGGGTGGCGACCGCGACGGTCACGAAAGCGGTCGTGACGGTCGGGTCGCCGCCCTCCGTACGGTGATCCGGTCGCCGTCGCGCCTCGGGGTGGACCCGGCCCTGGGCCACGCCCACTTGGCCCACTGGCCGACGGCCGGGACCGCCGGACCATGAACCCACCCCACCTCACCCAGGCCCCACCCGGACCCACCGGGGACGCACACGGACATCCACACGGACGACACCCACCCCCAGCGAGCGGGGCACCGCACCCGCCCACCGCCCCACGCGGCACCACGCCCCACCCGCACCTCCGCTCGCCTCGATCAGCGCATCACCGTCCACCACGCACCCGACACTCCACACACGCGATACCCACGCACCCCGATACCCCGCGCCGAACCCGTCACGGAGACGCCAACGCGCGGTGGGACGCGGTGGCGACCAGCGCCGCCAGGGCGGCCGGGAGGGCGAGAGCCACGGGCAGGGACGTGAGGGAGGCCAGGAGGCCGATCGCCCCGGGGCCCGCGGCGAGACCGATGTAGCCGACGGCGGTGACCGTGCCCACCGCGCGAGGACCGCCCTGTCCCGCCGCGGTGATCAGCGACGGCACGGTGACGGACAGACCCAGTCCCAGGGCCGCCCAGCCGGCCAGGGCCGCCGGGACGTTGCCGATGACCAGCGAGCCGCCGAGACCGACGGCCGCCACGACGGCACCCGTGCGGACGACGGCGGGCGCCCCGAACCGCGCGGTCAGGCCATCGCCCAGAAGCCGTCCCACGGCCATGGCCGCCGAATAGACGGCATAGGCAGCGGCGGCCACGGCATCGGTGGCGCCCAGCCCGCTCAGGTGGATCGCCGACCAGTCCAGGGCGGCACCCTCACTGAGCAGACAGGCCGCCGCGAGGGCGGACAGCAGACTCACCCGGCGGCGCGACCCGGCGGCCGAGCCCGCGGCGGCGCTCCGGGCGGGGGCGTCCAACTGCGCCGCCAGACGGATCGCGGGCGTCGCGGCCGTGGCCGCGAGCGCCACCAGCACCCCCACCGCCGTGAACATCACCGAATGGGACACCCGGGCCGTGCCCGCGGCGAGGGCGGCGCCACCCACACCTCCCACCGAGCACGCCGCGTGGAGCGACGCCATGATGGGCCGGCCGCAGGCGGCCTGGCAGTTGACCGCGGCCGAGTTGATACCGACGTCGAGAATGCCGTGGGCGACCCCGAAGACAGCGGCTGCCGCGATCAGCGTGGTGAGGGTACGGCACTGGGCCAGCAGGACCAGGGTGAGGCCGAACGCCGTGCCGGGCCCGACCAGCAGGCGCGAGGGGCCATGACGGTGTGCCAGACGGCAGCCGAGCTGGAGACCGCCGACCATGCCGGCAGCCGCGGCCAGCAGCACCAGGGAGAGGCGCCCCGCATCGAGCCGGGCCGCCTCCTGGACCGACGGAAGCCGGGCGCCCCACACCGCCATCGCACCGCCGAGACCGGCGAAGAAGCCGGTGAGCAGCCAGCGGGCGGCCTCCGGGGACGCCGCCGCGGACGCGTGCGCCGACGCCGCCGCCGCGCGCCCGTTCATACGGCGTGCCCAGGGTGGGACACGGTGCCGCGCCCCCGGTTGCGGTGTGTGGTGACCGGCCGGGCATACGGGTCCGGCGGCACGGTTGGTGACATCACGTACTCCTTCACAGGGGCATGCGGAGGGCGATCGTGTTGCCGGTGGGCGCGTCCACGGGATGACGCGGGGCATGCGCTCTCTGCGGGAGCGGCAGGAAGACTTCCGGGCCCACCTCCGCCTCGCGGAAAAGCGGATCGCCAACCTTGAAACTGCTGTCGTTGATCCGAAAAATGGGCCGAGGGACATAAGCAATGGCCTGACGGTCAGGCTTCTCGATCCCGACCGCTTCGCTACCCCGGCAGAATTAGGACAATTCGAGATAGGGAATTAAATGGCGCCCAAACCGCCCGGGGTGGGGAAAATTTGATCCCCGACACCAGCCGCTCGACCGGGAAGCGAGTGCGGTGCAGGTGAGAACCATTTTCATGCCCGCTCTTCCCGTGATCTTCAACGACTGCACGCGCACCGAGGCGGTCGTTCTCGAATCCGGAAACCGAAACCCTCGCGGTATCCGTGCGTCGACGCTGACGCCCGAGCTGATTTTCAGAAAACGCTCCACATTGGCGTGAAATTTGTCGGAGAACGCCCATCGTCTGCCAGTCGGAACCATCCGCGCGTTGAAATCTTCTTTGTAGTCGATTCCGTATTATTCAAATCGTCCCGCGCGGTTTCCTCGCAGGTTCCGAAAGGGGCCGGTGCTGCGCCCATTTGGGCGGCGGGCATCTGTGGGGCGGGCATCCGCGGGTCGTGTGTCTGTGGGGCGGGCGTCTTCGCGCGCGGAGGGCCGTACCGGACGCGTCGCGGACCCGCCGCGGGAGTCACCCGGGCGACTCGCCGTCTCCCACCGGTGGTTCGCCGAACCGGGTCAGGATCAGCGCGCCCACCACCGCCGCCGTGAATCCCGTGATCGCCAGCCACTGGAGACCGTCTCGGGGCTGGTCACCCAGCCATGCGATGCCCGCGAGCGCCGGGCCGACGGTCTCGGTGAGGACCATGCCCGCCGTCGCCACCGTCACCGAGCCGCGCTGGAACGCCGAGGTCAGCAGCAGGAACCCGGCCGCCCCGCCGAGCAGCAGCGCGTAGAGCGCCGGATCGGTGAACAGGGCGGGAACCGCGAGGGAGTCGATCAGCCGTACCGAGATCTCGACCACGCCGAATCCCGCGCCCGCGCCGAGTCCCAGCAGCAGGGCGCGTGCGGTGCCCGGCAGACGGCCCGCGAGAGCGCCGGTGAGGAGGATGACGCCGGCGGCGCCGAGCAGGAGCCAGGGCAGGGCGGGCGGACCGGGCCTGCTGCCCTCGGGACCGGAGGCGAGGGCGATCATCGCCAGCCCCGCGCAGACCGTCACCACGGCACCCCGTTCGGTGGCGTTGAGACGGACGGACAGAAGACGGGCCGCGACCACCGCCGTGACCGCGAGGCTGGCCGCGAGCGCGGCGCTCACCGCGTAGAGGGGAAGGGACCGCAGCGCGATGACCTGGAGGCAGAACCCGATGCCGTCCAGGGCGAGTCCGGCGGCGTAACGCCATTGGCGCAGGGCGCGCAGCAGCAGTGCGGGATCGACGCCGGAGCCGGTCCCGGGCTCCGCCGCGCGGGCGGCGACGGCCTGGAGGACGGAGGCTGTGCCGTAACAGACCGCCGAAGCCAGCGCGCAGGCCATCGCCAGGTACACGTGATCAGACTCCAGGTGGATGAGAGGCCCGGTGCCGTGGGCGGCGGGGAGGCCGGGAGCTGCGGGTTGGCCGTCTGCGCTCCGACGTCAGCGCGTCGGCGGCGCGTCGGCCGGACCCTCGTACTCCTGCGCTCCGATGTACTCATGGGCCTCCGCGTCGGGGAGGCGGACGGAGTACGCCCAGAAATAGATCAGCAGGCTGAACGCGGCGATGGTCACCATGTCCCACCACAGGGGGAGGGCACCCGTCGCGCCACAGGACACCGTCGCGGCCGGGCCGGTGCTGCAATAGCCACCCTGCCACGAGATCACCCCCATGCCCACGAGATAGACGGGCAGCCACTGCGCGGAGCGCCAGTCCATGTGCGGGACCCTCGGGTTGAGTTTGAGCAGCGCCGAGCCGCCCAGCAGGACATAGCCGAGGACGATCGCCAGGCCGAGCCGCCACAGGGTGTCCCAGCCCGCCCAGTAGATGATCAGGTTGGCGACGATGAAGGCGACGGGCGCCCAGAACATGCCGCCGGGCAGCCGATAGGGCCGCTGCCGGTCCGGGTCCTGTCTGCGCAGGCACCCGAAGGCGAGCGGCGCACCCGCGTACATGAGGACGCTCGCGGAGGTGACGAAGCCGACCAGCTTCTGCCAGGTGGGGAACGGCAGGAAGATGATGAGTCCGACGACGAAGGCGAAGAACAGGCTGAACCACGGGACGCCTCGCCGGGTGGTCCGCTCGAAGACCTCGGGTACGTACCCGTTGCGGGACAGGCCGTACGACACCCGGGACGCGGCGGTGGTGTAGATCAGGCCCGTGCCCGTGGGCGAGACGACCGCGTCGATGTAGATCAGCGCGGCGAGCCAGCTCAGCCCGGCCGACAGGGCCAGTCCGGCGAACGGCCCCGCCTTGTCGGCGAAGGTCAGATCGGCCCAGCCATGGGTGAACGCGCTCTGCGGCAGCGCCCCGATGAACACCACCTGGAGGGCCAGATAGATGAGGGCGCCGAGCAGGATCGAGCCGATGACCGCCCGGGGGATGTCCCGCGCCGGATTGCGGCTCTCCCCGGCCAGCTGGTCGGCCTGCTCGAAACCCAGCAGCGCGAAGATGATGCCGCTGGTGCTGATGGCGGAGAGCACACCCTGTGTGCCGAAGGGAGCGAAGCCGCCATGACCGAAGTTGCTGCCGTGGAAGACGGTCGCCGCCAGCACGATGATGGTCAGGACGGGCACGGCGACCTTCCACCAGGTCGCGGCGCTGTTGGTGTGGGCGAGCCACCGGATGCCGAGGAAGTTCACCAGGACGAAGAAGGCCATGAAGGCGACGGCGAGCCCGTAGCCCGCCGCGGTGAGGTGGTTCTTCTCCGTCTGTACCCAGTCGGCATGGACACTGAGGTAGTTGAGTGACGCCATGACCTCGATCGGCGCCGTGGCCACCGCCTGGAGCCAGGAGAACCAGCCGAAGGACGCCCCCGCCGCACTGCCGAAGGCATAGTGGGGAAAACGCGCGGTGCCGCCCGCGACCGGATACATGGCCCCCAGCTCGGCATGCACGAACGCCAGGACGATCACGGCGAGAGCGCCGATCCCCCAGGAGAGCAGGGCGGCCGTTCCCGCCGCCTGCGCCGCGAACAGCGCCCCGAACAGCCACCCCGATCCGATGATGGACCCCGTGGACGTCCAGACCAGGCCGATCAGACCGATGTCTCGCTTCAGGCCCGGATTCGAGGACACCTCGGGTACGACCGTCTTCGGCATCTGCACGCACCATGTTCCACGGAGGACGACGAGACGCGCGGGACATGATGCACGCGTCGGCGCGACCCCTTTCCTCTGTCTATGTCCCGGTACCGGGCCCACCGCGCCACCGGGAAGAGATGTTGCGCCGGACGCGCGGCGAAGACACTCACGTCAGTGAAGGCAGTGAAGGCAGTGAAGATCCTCAGGGCTCCGAAGGCCCTGTTCTGAGCCCGTCCGGCACACGGGTGGTCGTATAGGCGCGGGTCAACCACCTCTGAAGGTGGGGAGCCTGGGCCAGCAGGTTCCGGTAGGTGCGTACGGCGTGGTGGTGCAGAGCCTCCGCCACGGGCGCCTCGACCGCCTCGGGCCGCCACAGGAGCAGGTGCCGCTGCCACAGCGGGTCACCGCTCAGCGGTTTGACCACCACACCGTCGATCGGGCACAGGGTGGGCTGGACGGCGGTCACCCCGAGACCCTTGGCGATCATCGACTGCAACTGGTCGAGCACATGGAACTCATGCGTGGCGGCCGGGATGAAACCCGCGGCCTGGCAGGCGTCGTAGAAGGCACCGGGCCAGCCCACCCCGTCGTCGGAGGAGACGAACCAGGTGTCCTCGGACAACTCCTCCAGCGGGACCTCGACACGGTGGGCCAGCGGATGGCCGGCGGGCAGGGCCACGAAGACCGGGACGGTGCTGATGGCGCGGTGCGCCAGCGCGGGGGAGTGCCGCACCGGCAGCCCGGGGTAGTCGACGCCCAGCGCGGCGTCGAGTTCGCCGGACTCCAGGAGTCTGAGGAGTTCACCGGTGGCGTACACACTGTGGACGGAGACCGTGAGGTCCGGGCAGGTCTCGCGCAGGGTGTCCAGGAGCGTCGGCACCACCGGGGTGTTGGTGACACCGAGCCGGAGCGTTCCGGCCGCCGCGGCCGGGTAGCCCGGGTTCCGCCGGCCGAGGGCATCGGCGCGGATCAGGATCTCGCGGGCCTGGCTCACGACGTCCGCGCCGTAGGCGGTCAGCTCCACGCCCGTGCTGCTGCGTACGAACAGCCCCTCGCCGAGCAGTCGCTCGATGCGCCGCAGCTGTGTGCTCAGCGCGGGCTGGGTGAACCCGAGCGCGACCGCCGCCCGGCCGACGCTCCCGCAGTCCGCGAGCGCGCACAGCACCCGCAGATGGCGCAGCTCCAGTTCCATCGGTACACCTCGCTGTGTGGTGGAAACGCGGTCCATTATGCGCGCGGGCGCGGTGGGCGGGGCCTGGTCTGCACCGGCTCGCCAACGACTGCGCGTACGGACTCGCGGACATGCGGTGGCCTGGCCTGAGCCATCCGTACGTCCCGACCGCCCCGCCCGGTCCCGGCCGCCCCGCTACGTTCCCGCCACCCGAACGTTATGACCGCCCCGCTCCTTCTCTTATGCCTCAACCCGTTGGCCCGGACCGGCCGGTCGTGGAAATCTCCACTGGGCGTCCTGTCCCGCCGTGCGGTGGAGCGGGTTCGCTCCCCGTGACTCTTGCACCGCGGTGCACGTCGAGGAGAGACACCATGCCGCTCACCCAGGTCAGCTTCGCCGTCGAGGCAACCCCGGCCGCGGTGCGCGGCGCCCGCCACCGTATCTCCGCGGCCGTGAGGTCCTGGGCCGGACAGTACGACGACGAACTGCGCTTCCGCCTGGAACTGGTGGCGTCGGAACTGCTCACCAACGGCCTGGTGCACGCGGGCGGCCCGCTCACCGTCGAGGTGACCCTGGAACACGATCTCGTCGTCATCGGAGTTCTCGACGGCGGTACGGCCTTACCGCGGCCCCGTGCGGCGGGAACCGACGACGAACGGGGCCGCGGCCTTGCCCTCACCGAGGCCCTCTGCCTGTTCCAGGGCGCCGAACACACCGCCACCGGCAAGCGCTGCTGGGCGGTGCTCGCCACGGCGTCGGCACCCGGCCCGGCCGCCGAGGACACACCGGGCAGCGCTCAGGACGGCGCCGCCCCGGACGTCGCGCGCTGGTCGCTGACCACCGCCGGACAACGGCTGCTGGCGCACCTGTCCCCGGCGACACCAGGCCACGGGGAACCATGTCCATGACCCATTCGATTCAGGAGACCACGGTGGCAGCGGAGACGGACGAGGACAAGCGACGCAAGAACGGTCTGTACCGGCAGGTGAGCGCCGAACTCGCCGAGAACATGAAGCGGGGCTGGGCGGACACCGAGCGCTACGGACTCCAGCCGATCGCGCAGGCGGCCCACACCGCGCGGCGCAGGGCGGAGCTGTCCGCCCGCTTCCCCGGAGAACTGCTGGTGATCCCGGCCGGCGGCCCGAAGGTCCGCGCCAACGACACGGCCTACCCCTTCCGGCCCTCCTCGGACTATGTGTACCTGACCGGCGACCAGTCACCGGACGCCGTGCTGGTCCTGGAGCCCGATCCGTACGGCGGACATCGGGCGACCGCCTACCTGCTCCCGCGCTCCGACCGCGAGAACGGCGACTTCTGGCTCGACTACCACGGTGAACTCTGGGACGGCCGCCGCAACAGTCTCGCCGAGAACGGACAACTGCTCGGCCTGCCCTGCAACGATGTCCGCACGCTCACCGACCGGCTCGGCGCCACCATCGGAGCGGCCCGTGTGCTGCGCGGCCATGACATGGGCATCGAGGCCGCCCTCGCCGCACGGACGACAGCCGAGCGCGACGACGAGTTCCGCGTGACCCTCTCCGAAATGCGCCTGGTCAAGGACGAGTTCGAGATCGCCGATCTCCGCTTCGCCTGCGAAGCCACCGCCCTCGGCTTCGAGGACGCCGTCCGCGCCCTCGGCACCGCCGCACCGACCCCCGAGCGCCTCATCGAGGGCACCTTCTTCACCCGCGCCCGCATCGAGGGCAACGACGTCGGCTACGCCTCGATCTGCGCGGCGGGACCCCACGCCACGACCCTGCACTGGGTCCGCAACGACGGCGAGGCCCGCCCCGGCGACCTCCTGCTGCTCGACGCCGGGGTGGAGACCCGCCATCTCTACACCGCCGACGTCACCCGCACCCTGCCCGTCGACGGCCGCTTCACCCCGATCCAGCGCAAGATCTACGACGCGGTGTACGCGGCCCAGGAGGCGGGCATCGCCGCGGTCAAGCCAGGTGCCGCCTACCGCGACTTCCACGACGCCGCCCAGCGGGTCCTGGCCGAGCATCTGGCCGCCTGGGGCCTGTTCGAGGGCCGGTCGGCGCGGGAGGCCCACGACCTGGGGCTCCAGCGCCGCTGGACCCTCGCCGGCACCGGTCACATGCTCGGCCTGGACGTCCATGACTGCGCAAAGGCCCGGACCGAGCTGTACGTGGACGGCACGCTGGAACCGGGCATGGTGCTCACGGTCGAACCGGGCCTGTACTTCCAGTCGGACGACCTGACCGTCCCCCAGGAGTACCGCGGCATCGGTGTACGCATCGAGGACGACATCCTGGTGACCGAGGAGGGCAACGAGAATCTCTCGGCCCGCCTGCCCCGCAATGCGGACGACGTGGAGGCATGGATGGCCCGGCTGCGCGGCTGATGCCTCTCACGGCCCACGTCACCGTGCGGCCGGCCACGACACAGGAGGAGTCACTCGATGAAGGAGCAGGACAACGTGTATGACATGAGCATGGAGAATCGAGACGCGCCGGCCACGGCGAACGGCGGCCCCTTCGAGGGAGGGTGGGCGGCCTCGGACCTGAAGCTGCCGCCGGTCACGGGAGCGGCGTACGCGGCCAAGCGGCGCGCGGCGGTGTCCGAGCGGTTTCCCGGTGAACGGATCGTCGTCCCGTCGGGCGGTCTGAAGGTCAGGAGCAACGACTTCGACTACCCGTTCCGCCCGCACTCCGCGTTCGTCCATCTCACCGCCGAACAAGGGTCGCAGGCGGTCCCCGACAGCGTCCTCGTCCTCGAACCCACCGGAAGCGGCCACTCGGTCACCCTGTTCACCCGGCCACGGTCACCGCGCGACGGCGGACCGAACGGCACGGAGTTCCACAGCGACCGACGGTACGGCGAGTTCTGGACCGGCCGACGCCGCACGCTCTCCGAGACCGCCGACGCACTCGGCATCGAGGCCGCCCCGCGCGACGACCTGGACCGGGCCCTGCGTCCCGACGTCCCGACCCGCGTGCTGCGCGGCGAGGACCCGCGCGTGGACGCACTCATCGACGCGCGGCTGTCACCGTCCCCCCACGCCGATGCCGAACTGGCCCAATTCCTCTCGGAGTTGCGTCTGGTCAAGGACGACTGGGAGATCGGCCAGCTGCGTACGGCCGTGGACTGCACGATCGCCGCGTTCCACGACGTCGTGGGGGAACTGGACCACGCCACCCGCCTCGCACGCGGGGAACGCTGGATCGAGGGCACCTTCAACCGGCGGGCCCGGCTCGGGGGGTACGGGCTGGGCTTCGAGACCATCGCGGCGGCCGGGGCACACGCCTGCGTCCTGCACTGGATGCGCAACGACGGCCCGGTGCGGGACGGGGACCTGCTCCTGCTGGACGCGGGGGTCGAGGCCGACTCCTTCTACACCGCGGACATCACCCGGACGCTCCCGGTCAACGGCCGCTTCACCGACGCCCAGCGCCGTGTCCACGACCTGGTGTCCGCCGCCCAGGCCGCGGGTGCCGCCGCGCTGCGGCCCGGCGCCCGGTACGGCGCTTTCCATGACGCCGCGATGCGGGTCATCGCCGAGGGACTCGACGCGTGGGGGCTGCCGCCGCACGGCCGACCGGGCGCGGCCTCGGGCTCTTCGTCGGAGGCCGACCTGTACCGCCGGTACACCGTCTGCGGCTCGGGCCATATGCTCGGTCTGGACTGCCATGACTGTGCCGGTGCCCGCAACGAGACCTACCTCGGCGGCACACTCAAGGCCGGTCATGTCCTCACCGTCGAACCCGGACTGTACTTCCAGCCCGACGACCTGACGGTACCCGAGGAACTGCGCGGCATCGGCGTACGGATCGAGGACGACTTCGTCATCACGGCCGACGGGTCCCTGTGCCTGTCGTCGGCCCTGCCCCGCGGCGCCGACGAGGTGGAGACCTGGATGGCATCGCTGCGCTGACCTCCCCGCACGGTCCGAACCGTCCGTCTGTCACAGCAACGTGACATTGTATAGTCGGAGGGTTATTGGGCTGGTCGGACGGAGGGGCAGCGATGACTCATCTCGAACCGCAGGTGATCTCCGTCCACGCCCATCTGCGCGATCAGGTCGCCAACGCGCTCCGGGCCGCCCTCACCGCGGGTGAGCTGCGTCCGGGAGTCATCTACTCCGCCCCGGCCCTGGCGGCCAAACTCAGTGTGTCCGCCACTCCGGTGCGCGAGGCCATGCTGGACCTGGTCCGGGAGGGCCTGGTCGAAGCGGTGCGCAACAAGGGGTTCCGGGTCACCGAGATGACGGAACAGGACCTGGACGAGTTCACCGAGCTGCGCACCCTGATCGAGGTCCCCACGGTCGGCCGGGTCGCCGCGACGGCGAGCGCCGAGCAACTGGAGACACTGCGTCCCCTGGCCCGGCAGATCGTCACGGCGGCCGAGCGGCATGACGTCCTCAAGTATCTGGAAGCCGATCACCGTTTCCACCTTGAGCTGCTGGCCCTCGCCGGCAACCACCACCTCGTGACCGTGGTGTCCGACCTGCGTAAACGCTCACGCCTGTTCGGCCTGAGCAGCCTGAACGAGACGGGGCGCCTGGTCGCCTCCGCGCAGGAGCATGTCGAGCTTCTCGATCTGATGGTGGCGGGCCGGGTCCAGGAGGCGGAGGAGTGCATGCGCCGTCATCTCGCGCATGTCCGCACCCTGTGGGCCGACGGCCGGGCGGATGCCGAGGACCAGGAACCCGCCGTACGGCTCGGCGGCTGAGAGAGCTTCCACCGTCGCCCCCATGAGGGCGGTAGCGCGGCGCGTGGTGAGTCCCTGACTTCCGGACCCCGCCCCTGCCCTGCCCACCAGGCGCTTTCCCCGCTATGAAGCCAAGTCCCGTTGGTCGTGGGGCAATTGGAAAACCCTGGATTCCGTCAGACGACTTCCCTGAGTCATGTCACCTGTGCAATGGTACATGTCACATAGGTCGTGGGCATGTCAATCTTGGCATCGGTCGCGCTCCGGTCCTTCCGACGGCGCGGCCCTCCCCGATCCACGACCCTCTCTTCCTCCACAGGCCACGCACGGCGTGGTCCTCACCCTCATGGGAGGCGTAGTGAGAAAGTCACTTGTCCGGCGGAGTCTGGGCGTGGCACTGCCACTTGCCCTGACCCTCGCCATGGGTACCGGCCTGCTGTCGCAACCGGCCGGCGCCCACCCCGCGACCTCGCTCTCCGCCGCACAAGCCGCGGCCGGGGACGGGCAGCAGGACGGCCCTCCGCCCATGGCTCAGTCGGCCACCGCCACCACCGCCGAGACCGAGCACATGGGCAAGGAGAGCCGCGAGGCGTCCGAACTCCCGCCGCTCGCGGCGGACAAGGACGCGCTCAAGGAGTCCTACCGCCCGCACGACGACGTACTGCCGCAGCCCTCGAAGTCAGCGGAGTCGGCGGCCAAGGACGCGGCAGCGGAGCAGACCGCCGCCGTGTGCAACGTCTCGGACTTCACCAGCCGCACCGGCAGCGCGCTGGTGCAGCAGATCAAGGCCTCCACGACCGACTGCGTCAACACCCTGTTCAGCCTGACCGGGACCGACGCCTACCAGGCCTTCCGCGAAGCGCAGATGACAACCGTCGCCTACGCCCTGCGCGACGGCTCGGCGGCCTACCCCGGCAACTCCAGCACCGGCATGCCGCAGCTCGTGCTGTATCTGCGGGCCGGCTACTACGTCCAGTACTACAACGCCAGTGCCGTGGGCACCTACGGCAGCGGCCTCCAGACCGCCATCCGCGCGGGACTCGACGCCTTCTTCGCCAGCCCGCACTCCGGCGATGTCAACGACGCCAACGGTGAGACCCTCGCCGAGGCCGTCACCCTCATCGACAGCTCCGAGGAGAACGCCCGCTACCTGTACGTCGTCAAGCGGCTGCTGGCGGACTACGACTCCTCCTGGAACTCCTCCTGGTGGATGCTCAACGCGGTCAACAACGTCTACACCGTGACCTTCCGAGGCCACCAGGTGCCCGCGTTCGTGACCGCCGTCCAGTCGGATCCCAGCCTGATCGACGCCCTGTACACCTTCGCGACCGGCCACCTCTCGCTGCTGGGCACCGACCAGTCCTACCTCACCTCCAACGCCGGACGCGAACTCGGCAGGTTCCTCCAGCACTCCACCCTGCGCGCCAAGGTCCGCCCGCTGGCCGCCGGACTGCTCAACGCAAGCTCCCTCAAGGGCACCACCGCCCCCCTGTGGGTCGGCGTGGCCGAGATGACGGACTACTACGACAAAGCCAACTGCGCGTACTACGGAACCTGCGACCTCCAGACCCAGGTCGCCAACGCGGTGCTGCCGGTGACCTACGTCTGTAGTGCCAGCATCACCATCAGGGCCCAGCAGATGGCGGCGGGCGAGCTGTCCGCCAGCTGCGACAGCCTGCGCAGCCAGGACGCCTACTTCCACGACATCGTCCGTGACAGCGGTCCCGTCGCGGGTGACAACAACACCAAGATCGAGGTCGTCGTCTTCGACTCCAGCACCGACTACCAGACCTACGCCGGCGCCCTGTACGGGATCGACACCAACAACGGCGGCATGTACCTGGAGGGCAACCCCGCGGCGGTCGGCAACCAGGCCCGCTTCATCGCGTACGAGGCCGAATGGCTGCGCCCGGACTTCCAGATCTGGAACCTCAACCACGAGTACACCCACTACCTCGACGGCCGCTTCGACATGTACGGCGACTTCGGCGCCAACATCACCACCCCCACCATCTGGTGGATCGAAGGCTTCGCCGAGTACGTCTCCTACTCCTACCGCGGTGTCCCCTACACGGCGGCCATGACCGAGGCGGGCCGTGGCACCTACGCCCTGAGCACCCTCTTCGGCACCACCTACAGCCATGACACCACCCGCGTCTACCGCTGGGGCTACCTCGCGACGCGCTACATGATCGAGAAGCACCGCGCCGACCTGGACAAGGTGCTCGGCTACTACCGCGCCGGTGACTGGACCGCCGCCCGCACCTATCTGACCAGTACCATCGGCACCCGCTACGACAGCGACTGGTACACCTGGCTGGCGGGCTGCGCGGCCGGCGACTGCGGCGGGGGCACCAACCCGCCCGGCAACCAGGCTCCCACCGCCGCGTTCACCACCGCCGCACAGGACCTGAAGGTCACCTTCACCGACCAGTCCACGGACTCCGACGGCACCATCGCCTCCAGGGCCTGGAACTTCGGCGACGGCACCACCTCCACCGCCACCCACCCCATCAAGACCTACAGCGCCGCCGGCAGCTACCCGGTGACCCTGACCGTCACCGACGACAAGGGCGCCACCGCCACCGCCACCAGGACGGTCACCGTCAGCAGCGGCGGCGGCACCGTCACCGAGTGCACCGGCACCGACAGCAGGGAGCTGGGCCAGAACTGCCGGCGCAGCAACCAGTCCGCCACCACCGGAAACTACGCCTACCTCTACCTTTACGTCCCGGCCGGCACCACCCAGCTGAAGATCACCACCTCGGGTGGCACAGGTGACGCGGACCTCTACTACAACGACAGCGGCTGGGCCACCACCAGCAGCAACAAACAGCGCGCCACCGGCACCGGCAACAGCCACACCCTGACCGTCAGCAACCCGGCGGCCGGCGCCCACTACATCAGCCTGCACGCCGTGAGCGGCTTCAGCGGCGTCACCGTCAGCACCAGCTACTGACCGACACGCGGGACGGCCCGGGGCGGCGGCACGAGGTGATCGAAAGGGATCACCACCGCCGCCCCGGGCTCGCGGCGCACCCGGGCGGGACCCGTCGAGGCTCTCGGTCTCACCCCATGGATTCCAGGATGTTGTCGATGATGTGCCAGAAGAGGAGTTCACCGAGGGCGGCGCCGGCCCCGGTGGTGGAGGACAGGACGCCCCGCGTGGACATACGGGTCGCGTCCAGCGGGTGACGGTAGATCCCGGCCGGTGGCGGGGTCTTGTGCTCCGGCCGCTCGGGGCGCACGGTCCCGGGCCGCAGATAGAGCATGAGACTGGTTTCGGTGAGGCCCGCGTGTTCCGCGTGCCAGCCGGGGAAGCCGGGCAGATGGTCGGCGATCCAGCCGTCACGCACCATGCTCCACCAGCTGAACGCCATGATCTCGGTCTCCGGGAAGGCGACCGCGGGCCGGCAGCCGTCGATGGCCTCGAAGAGCAGTGCCTCGTTCTCGTAGTGACCGTTGATGACGACCAGCTTGCCGGGCCGCAGCGGGGCCAGCGAAGCGAGGACATCGGAAAGGGAGTCGATCAGCGTGGTACCCCGCAGATGCAGGGTGCCGGGCCAGTGTGAACCGCCCCCGCTCTGCGGCAGTGACCGGGCGGCGATCGCCTGGACCGGCATCACGAACCCGCCGGACTCCGCGCCGACCTGCCTCGCCAGCGCCTCAGGGATGTCGAGGTCCACGGACAGCGGCAGATGCGGCCCGTGCTGCTCCAGACTGCCGACGGGCCAGACAAGGGTGGCGCCCCGCAGGGCGGATTCCACCTCGGCGCTCGTGAGATCGCCGTAGAGCAGGGAGGCCGGGGCACGCGTCCGCCGGGTCATGGGTGCGCCCTGCTTCGGCCGCCGTCGTCCTCGCCGTCCGGCGGCGGCAGACTGCGTCCGACGAGGCTGGTCGCCGACCGGCCCATGCCGGTGAGCCGGTCGTCGACACCTCGGCAGATCTTGGCGAGCGTCGCGTGCATGTCGTGGTGCAACGCCGTATAGACCTGGACGGCGTTCGCCCCCACACTCAGGTACTCGATCACATCCCCGCATTCCTGGACGCCACCGCCGCCCAGCACGGGGACGTGCGTCCCACGGCGACGCAGACCGTAGATCTCGGCCAGTACGAGCGGCTTGATACCTGGACCCGAGTACCCGTACACCCCGCCGAGCCGCACCCGGCCGGTGGACGGATCGACCGCCAGGCCCGCGATCGTGTCGCTGAGGGTGATGGCGTCCGCGCCTTCCCCGACCGCCGCGTCCACTCGCGCGTACAGGCCCTCGCCCGCCGCGAGCTTCACACTGAACGGTGTCCTGACGGCATTGCGGACCGCCCGTGTGTAGGCGGCCACCCGCTCCGGTGTGTCCTCGCCGTACCCCTCGTCGTTCAGGCAGGAGATGCCCAGCTCCAGGGCGGGGCTGCCGGCCGCCGTGACCCGCTCGGCGAGCCGGGCCAGTTCGGACGGCGTGTCGGCGTGCACCGACGCGATGAACGGCAGACCGTCGGCCGCCATCCGGCGTGTGATCGTCAGCCATTCCTCGACACCGCGACGTGAGTACGTCGTGCTGTTCAGCATCCCGGTCGGCAGGCGCAGGATCCGTTCGTCCCCGCCGGGAGGAGGGCCGGGATGAATGGTCTTGGTCACCACCGCGCCCGCTCCTCCCTCCAGCAGCCGACGAATATTGCGCTCCTGGTCGGTCAGCAGGCCCGATCCCACCACGACCGGGGAGGCCAGCCGCATGCCGAGCACCTCGGTCGCCGCGGCGTTGCCCGCCTCCCCGCTCACGTCGCCGCCGCCACCTTGCCGGTGACCGCGGCGAGCAGCCGCACGAAGGAGTCCGGGTGCCGCTGCGCGTCCTCCTGGTCGACCACGGACACCCTGGCCACCGTCGGCAGACCGCGCAGCAGATGACTGGCGTTCTCGGCCATGGGCACGGGGGTCACCATCACGATCGGCTTGCCCTGCGCCGAAGCCCAGCCCAGCTCGATGTGGGTGCCGTCGGTCCGCAGGAGTTCGCCCTCCAGCACCGGGAGGACCGGGACGAAGACATCACAGCGGCGCATCCAGTCGAAGTCCCGGACACTGACCTCGTCCGGTGTGAACAGCGGGGTGTCGACGCCGAACTTCTCCGCCACATGTGCCGAGAACACGGTGCCGTTCGCGGCGGTGACGGCCTCGATGATGTGGTGGATGACATGCCGGAGCGGGGTGTGGAACCCTCCGTTGCCCAGTGCGTGCTGAATGGGGCCGCCGACGAACACGCGGAGGCCGGTCAGATCGGGGGTGCCACGGGTGCTCTCGGTGAGGTCGGCAGAGATGTCGGTCATGGCGTTCGTTCTCCTGGCCTGTTGCGGGTGGTGGGACGGGTGACGCGGTCAAGCTGTCGTGGCGTCGTTGTCGGCGTCGTTGTCGGCATCGATGGCGGCGTCGTCGTCGGTGTTGTCGCGCGCCCGCTCGCCGAGCGCGATGTTGTGGACCCTGATCTGCGTGTATTCGAGAAGTCCCCAGTAGCCGTACTCGACGCCGACGCCGGACGCCCGATGCCCGCCGAAGGGGACGTCGTGCCGCAGGTCGCCATGGGTGTTGACCCAGACGGTGCCGCACTCCACCCCCGAGGCCAGTTCCCTGGCCCGGCGTTCGTCGCCCCACAGCGAGCAGCCGAGCGCGTGAGCGCCCGCGCCCGCCCGGTCGAGTGCCTCGGGGACGGTGTCGTAGGGCACGACCGGGATCACCGGGCCGAACTGTTCCTCGCGCTCCAGCGCGGTACCCGGCGGCAGGTCGGCGACGACGGTCGGCCGGTAGAAGTACCCGGGCCCGGGGAGCGCGTATCCGCCGGCCGCGAGCCGCGCCCCGGCGGCGACGGCCCGGTCGACCAGCCCGGCGACCCGGTCCCGCTGGACGGCACAGACAAGGGGGCCGAGGGCGGAGCGCGGGTCCATGCCGTCGCCGACCACCGTGGAGCGTGCCAGGGAACCCAGCAGCCCGACCAGCCGGTCATGCTTGTCCCGTGGCACATAGACGCGTTTGACGGCGGCGCAGAACTGGCCGCTGTTGACCATCGCCCGCCGGAACAGCTCCGGCGCGACCCGCTCGGGATCGGCGTCGGGCAGGACGATGGCCGGGTCATTGCCGCCGAGTTCGAGCACGATCCGCTTCAGGTCCGTCGCCGCGGCTCGGGCGATGTCCTGGCCGACCCGGATCGAGCCGGTGAACGAGATGAGCCGTACCGCGTTGTGCCGCGCGAGGAGCGCTCCCACGGCGGCGTCGCCGGAGACGACGCTCAGCGTCCCCGGCGGCAGTACCTCGCTCAGCAACTCGCCCATGAGCAGGCTGGACAATGGCGTCTCCGGCGCCGGTTTCAGGACCACGGTGTTCCCCGCGAGCAGCGCCGGGGCGATCTTGCAGACGGCGAGGAGCAGCGGGAAATTGGAGGGCGCGATGGCCGCCACGACGCCGTACGGCACATGCTCCAGGGAGATCTCCGCCCGTCCGTCGTCGACGAGCCGCCGGCGTCGCAGGCCGAGGGCTGCGGTGTGCGCGAACCAGTCGGCCGCCGCCCGTACTTCGGCCAGCGCGTGGCGCAGCGGCTTGCCCTGCTCACGGGTCAGCAACTCGGCCAGGTCCCGCTCCCGCACGGCCAGCGCGGTGCGGCACGCGCGCAGCAGGGCGCGCCTCCTGCGCGGCGGCAGGGCGGCCCACGAGCGGAAGGCGGTCGCCGCCGCGTCCACCGTGTCGTCGAGCTGCTCGGCGGAGGCCACGGGCGCGTGGGCGAAGACTTCCCCGCACGCCGGGTTTTCCACCGGGAGACGGCGGCCCGGGGCGCCGCGTACGGGGCGGCCGGCTACGGTCATGGCCGGTCTCATGAGCGGCTGCCGGCGGCGGTGGGCTTGGCCAAGGCGAGGGCCGGGGCCTCGGCGTCGGTGGTGGTGTCCTCTGCGGTGGCATCGCCGTTCACCGCCGTGGCCTTGCCCGCCGCCATGGCCGCGCCGACCGCCCGGTGGATCTCACCCGCGATGCGCTCGGCCGTCGCCGCGCTCTCCGCGCCCACGACGACGCCCAGTGAGGGCCGGTGCCGGGTGAGTGCGCGGACGGTCGACGGATAGGCCCGGATGCCGCGAGCCCACAGGTCCTTGAACACCGGGCGGACGTGGGCCGTGTACGACGCGACATCGGTGAGCCGTAGCGGCAGGGAGTCATGGGAGTGGATGACCGGGCGGTCGGCGGCCCACCGCTCCGCGAGGGCGATGGCGTGCATGGCACCGGTACGCCGGGCGTTGATCTCGGTCACGTACAGCTCACCGTCGAGGCCGAGCAGGCAGTCGACCGAGAACCAGCCCCGGTATCCGAGGGACCGGACGAACGCGTGGACGGCCGTGCCCAGTACGGTGAGCCGTTCCTTGAGTCCGGGGGCGAGGACTCCGGGGCCCAGGGCCAGGCTGCGGTACCGCAGTCCGTCGACGCCGAGCACGCTGTACTCCAGCCGGGGCGACTCACTCCCATCGACCAGGATGTCCATGGCCGGGCAGTCGACGGCATGGTCGATGTGGTCCTGCACGAGGAGCGGGAAGGCACCGAAGAAGGGCTCGCGTCTCAGCACCTGCCAGAGCCGGGCCGTTCCCTCGGCGCCGCCGCGCGCGATGGCGGAACCGTAGCCGCCGACGCCGTACATGCTCTTGACCACGGCCCGGCCGCCGCCGCCCCCGATCGCCTCGACCGCGCCCTTGAGCTGGTCCCAACCGGCGACCGAGATACCGCGCGGGACGCGGAACCCCGGGATGTGCGAGGCGAGATCGACGCAGCTCTGCTTCGATTCGAGATATTCGCAGGACCAGTAGTGCTCAGGGTCGGCGACGTCCAGTCGTACCTCCTGCCCCTGGCTGCGGAGCAGCGCGGCCAGGGTGTACAGCTCGGGTGACGCCCCCCAGGACACGAACCGCACCGTGCGCGCCCCGCCGGTCGCGGTGCGCAGGGCGGCGAGCGCCCGGTCGTCGTGGAGCAGATCGTGGACGAGACGGCCGGTGCGCGGTGCCGGTGACACGACCGGGGGCACGGAGGTGCCGAGAGCGGCGTGGACATCGGCGAGCCAGGCAGGGGAGTATCCGGCCGGGAGCAGGAGTACACGCTTCTCGGTGCTCCAGAAGACGCACTGGTCGGCGAGGCCCGTGCCGTGTTCGATCAGGTCGCGTTCCACTCCCGGGTCGAGATCCAGCAGTCCGCGTTTCAGATTGAACTCGACGGTGTTCGGGATCACCAGGTCAATGGTGTGGGGCATGGCGTGGGACATGCTCTCCTGCCTTCCCTGACGTAGGACGCGAGTGGGGTGCGAGGACCGGGGGTCGGCCGAGCGGTGGCAGTACCTGTTCCAGGGTCTTGGCGAGCGCGAGCGTCGTGCGGTCGCCGAGATAGGGTCCGGCGACCGCCATGCCGACCGGCAGACCCAGGCGCGTGAGCCCGACCGGGACCACCGTCGTGGGCAGGTGGCACACGCCGGTCAGCCCGGCCCAGGTGAGCTGGTCCCAGTAGGGCCTGCTCCGGCCGTCGACCTGGATGTCCCGCTCGGCGAAGGGGCGGTGGTCGTGCGGCGGCGCGGCGGTCGGGGCGACCGGAAGGAGGATCGCGTCGTACATCTCGAAGAACGCCCGCCAGCGGAGTCGCAGCCTGGCCCGATGCGCGTCGGCCTCCGCCCAGGAACGGTGGGACAGGGCGACGTGCTCGGCCCCCAGCTCCGCGCCCGGGACAGCGTCGCCGTGCACGATGGTGTCGACGTCCCGCACGGAGTACGTGCTGAACGCGACCGGTGTCAGCAGCGCGCGGAACACCCGGTCGCTCGTGTCCAGACGGATGCCTCTCGGGGCGACCTGCTCCACCGGGACACCCGCGCCGGCCAGTCGACCCGCCGCCTGTTCGAGCAGGCGGCGTACCTCCCCGTCCACCGGGCAGTACGCGTCGTCGAACCAGGCGGCGACCCTGCGGACCCGGCGGGCGGGCGGCAGGTCGAGCCGCCAGGCGGGGGCGTCACGGGAGTCGGGCCCGGCGACCGCGTCGAACACGGCGACCAGATCGTCCACGGTACGGGCGAACGGTCCGGCCACCGTCAGGTCCGTGACCGTATGGGCGAAGGGCGCGGGCGGCACATGCCCGTAGGTGGACACCGTACGGAAGCTCGGCCTGTGCCCGAAGACGCCGCAGTGCGAGGCGGGAAGGCGGATGGAGCCGGCCACGTCGGAGCCCAGTTCGACCGGGGTAAGACCGGCGGCGACCGCGCCGGCCGACCCCCCTGAGGAACCTCCGGTGGAGAATGCCGGATCCCAGGGGTTGCGCGCGGTGCCGAACAGGTCGCTGTGCGTCTGTACGTCGGCCGAGTGCTCCGGCAGGTTGGTCTTGCCGAAGACGACGCAACCCGCGCGGCGCAGCGCCGCCACCGCGTCGGCGTCGCGGACGGGTACATGGGCGGACAGCGTGGCCGTACCCCCGGTGGTGCGTGTCCCGGCGGTCGAGAAGCAGTCCTTGACCGTCATGGGGACACCGTGCAGAGGTGGCAGCAGCTCACCGCGGGCGGTCAAGGCGTCCGCCTCCTTCGCCGCCGACATGGCGTCCTCGCACAGGGTCACGACCAACCCGAGTCCAGGGTTGCGCTGTGCGACGGCGTCGAGGAGCGCCGCCAGGTGTTCGCGCGCCGAGACCTCGCGCGCGGCGATGGCCTTCGCCGCCTTGAGCGCGGGCCACCAGCACAGTTCCTCGTCGCCGCCCAAGGTGCCACCACCTGTTGCCGTCGGGGCTCGTGTCGTCATGGGTGATCACCCGGCGACCGAGGTGGGCTCGGTGAACGCCACCTCGTCCGCGGCGAAGGAGACCAGGAGCTGTTCGACGGCCGTGAGGAAGGCCCGTACGGCTTCCGGGGGCAGCACCCGCGGGTCCGCGCCGAGGATGATCCGGACGCGGTCCGGTACGTCGTCGTGGATCACGAGGAAGAAGCGCTCGGCCTCGTGGAGTTCGTCGTCATGCCCGATACGGCTCTCGGCCGCCGCCTTGCGGATGTCCGCCGGTGTCGCCCGCCCTGTCGGGGGACGGTCCTCGCGGATCGATCGCGCGTCGTTGAAACAGCACGACAGATCGAGGCGCTCGCCGCGTTCCCGTTCGTGCTTCTCGACCAGGCGCTCGGCCCGACCGGGGTCGTAGAGACCGTTGGCGTAGGCCCGCAGCGCCGCGACACGGGCCGAGCGCATGACGTCGGCGACGGTCCTCCCGTTGGTGTCGACGACCGCGAGCACCTCTTGGTGCAGGTTGGCGACCGTGCCGCGCAGTTCCTGGTCGGTGCGGTTGGCGGTGAGGAGCCGGAGCGCGCACCGGGGGAGACCGGCGCGGCGCGCGAGCAGCAGCGCCACCACGGCGAGCAGGACCGTCGAACTGCTCGTCCTGTGGCGCTCGGCGAGCACCGGGAGCGCCAGGGCCACCGCCCGCGAGGTCAGGACGGCGCTGTAGAAGGGCGGCAGGGCGTCCTCCGGGACCGTGGCCGCGCCGGGAAACATCGTGGAGGGCATCGCCGCGAGTTGTTCGTCCCAGTAGCGGTCGGCGCGGGCCAGCAGACGCCGGCCGCGTTCCGACTCCTCGAACGCCGCCTGCTCCACCGGCTGACGCGAGGGCGGCGGCGGCCCGGCGGCGACACCGCGGACATGGGCGGTCAGCAGCCGCGTGATCTCGGCTTCGAGGACGCGCAACCCCGTCAGGTCGGCGGCCATGTGCGAGACGAAGAGGACACCGTGGACCGGTTCACCGTCATGGCACACCACCGCGGCCCGGAACGGCAGATCCACCGCGTGGTCGAACGCGCCCCGGCGGGCGCCCGCCCCCCACTCCGCGATGATGTCCCCCACGCCTGCCGCGCCGGCGGCGGGAAGGGCCTCGACCATGAAGGACCCGGACCGGATCACCTCCTGGCGCAGTACACCGTCCGCACCGACGCGGTACACCGTGCGCAACGACTCATGGCGGCCGACCAGTTCGCCCAGCACCTGGCAGACCTCGGGCCAGACGCTGCCGAGAGGCAGCACAACCGGGTGGAGCTGATGGTAGAACGCGGAGTCCGGCATCCGCCGCTGGATCAGATTCCACATGTGCCGTTGTCCGCACGTCGCCGGACCGGCGGCGGAACGTCCACCGGAGAACGCGACTTCACACCGAATCGATTCAGCCACGGCCCGCCCCTAATAGCTCGAATGCACACCGGGTGTGAGCAAGTGGGTTTCCCGACCGTGCAGAGCCGGCGAGAAGACGCACATCAGCGTCATCCCGTGCTGCGAGCGCAGGACGTGTGGTTCCCCCATGCCCGGGGCGTACAACATCCCCGGTCTGATCTCGAAGACACCGTCGTCCGTCTCCACGGAACCGGAGCCGCTCACGCAATAGCAGATTTCCTGGTGATTGTCGTACCGCAAATACGATTCGCTGCCGGGCTGTACATAGGTCTCGGTCAGACTGAGCCCCAATTCATCGGCCTGTACGAGCAGTCGCCGACTCGTTCCATTGCCCCAGTCCACGTCACATTCGGTTCCCACGACATCTTCGACCGTGCGTACCAGCAAGGTTCACCCGTCCAGGATTCGGTGTATTTCCAGGGTCGGGCATCGAGTCTATGGAGCACGGGACCGGGAAATCCATGGACAGTACGGGTATAGCCACGTGGCTAGGCCCGCCGGAGCGCCCGTTCGAGGCTTCCTGGGGCCGGCCGTCGCGCCTGACCCTGGGGCTTGTCGCGATGCCGACGGCGGCATAGGGAGGCTCCCGGGCGACCGATGAGTGCGATGTGCGCGATGTGACCGACGCGTGCGATGCGTGCGATGTGACCGACGCGAGGGATACGAGGGATGCATGCGATGCGAGCCATCATCCTGACCGGAGGGAAAGGGACACGCCTCCGGCCTCATACCGAACACCGGCCCAAAGGTCTGCTTCTGCTGAGCCAGTACTCCATCCTCGAAGTCATCATCCGCCGACTTCGAAACGCCGGGTTCCGTCATATCACCTTGTGCGTCTCCCACTTGGCCGACCAGATCGAGGCCGAATTCGGCGACGGGGGGACACTCGGCGTGCGGATCGACTACAGCGCGGATCCGCAGCCCATGGGAACCGCCGCGCCGCTGGCCCGGGTCGCGGACTGGAACACGCCGGCCCTGGTCATGAACGGCGACGTCCTGACCGCGCTCGACTTCGCCGATCTCTACCGGACGCACCAGAACAGCGGAGCTGTTCTGACCGTCGCGTCACACCGGCGCCCCGTACCGATGGGATTCGGCGTCCTGGATATCCGCGGTGACCTGGTGGCCGGTATCTGGGAGAAGCCGACGCTCCATCTCGACATCTCCGCCGGCATCTATGTGGCGAATCCGGCCGTTCTCGATGTGATGACCCCCGGCGAACCCATCGACATGCCCGATCTGGTGGCCGCGATGATGGAACGCGGCCACCGAGTCCACGCCTATTCGTTCAGTGACCGATGGCACGACATCGGAACTCCGGAACGGTACGAAGAGGCGAAACGCTGCTTCGCGGAGAACCCGGACCTGTATTTGCGCAACATCGACGCCGAGGGCCGGAGCGGCCCCGAGAGCCGGTCCGAGGAGAACGGATACCCGGAGTTGCTCCACTATCCCCGCGAACCATCCCTAAGCAAGCCATCCCTAAACAACCCATCCCCCCACAACGCATCAAGAGAGGCCAACGGATCCGTGACACAGGACGATCCCGCGACCGACGGCCTGACCTCGAAGATCGCCCAGGAGATGGGGGCGGTACTGCAATGCCGGCCGCCGGGCCCCGCCGACGACTTCTTCCTGCTCGGCGGCGATTCCCTGCGTGCCGTCGAGTTGATGACGCGGCTCACCGAATGGTTCGAGCCGCAGGACGCGGCGGCGGCCGACCGCCTGCATGCCGCGCTGCTGCTCGCGGTGTTCGACGACGCCAGCCCGGACGCCCTGGCCGAGGTCGTCCGGTCGCACCGCCTGGCAAGCAGGTCGAGCCGATGACGTACGGCGAGACGCTCCACCCCCGCGATCACCGGAGAACGACGCCCATCACACCCCCCACCCTCACCACCTGCCTGCGAGTAGCGGCCCACCGCACCCCCGACGCCCTCGCCGTCAGCACCCGGGGCAGCGCCGCCTGGCAGGACATGACCTTCGCCGAACTCCACGACCGAGCGTTCACGGCGGCGGCGCACGCGACCGCCTGGGAACGGCCGGCGGGACCGGTGATCGTCCTGGTGGACAACACGCCGATCTGTGTCGCGGCGATGCTGGGGCTGTTCCTGGCCGGTGTCGACACCGTGCTCGTGGAACGCGAGAACTCGCACCTGGGCGACGCCCGTTCCGTCCTGCACCGGCTGCCGCCGGCCGGGCTGGTCGGCCCCTCCGACGTCCAGGTCGTCCCGGGTCTCGCGCAACGCACCTTCGAGGAGCTGGCGCACGCGCCCGTACCGCCCGGCGTGGTGGTGCGGCGCGAGGACCCCGCGACGGCCGTCCTCCAGCTCACCTCCGGCAGCACGGGCGAACCCCGCGTCGCCCGGCAGACACTGGGCAGCACGCTCGCCGGCGGGGTGCTGTACCGGGACATCCACCGGATCACCGCCGCCGACACCGTGCTCGCGATGGTGCCGCTGTCACACTCCTTCGGCCTGGTCGGCGCGCTGGCGACGGCCCTGGTCTCCGGCGCCGGGCTGCGGAGCATGACCAGGTTCCGGCCCGGCGCGGTGCTGGAAGCCCTCGACGCGGGCGCCACGGTACTGCTGGGCACGCCGCTGGTGTACCAGTTGCTGACCCCGGTGCTGCCGCACACCGGACCCTCCGGGAACGTACGGGTCGCGCTGTCCTCCGGCGGTCCCCTGACGAACGCCTCGGCGCAGGCGGCGGCGGCCCGGCTCGGCGTACCCGTGCACCGGGTCTACGGCAGCACGGAGACGGGCCTGATCGCCTGCGAGCACGACCGCGACGACCCATGGCCGGCGGACTGTACGGGGGTGATGGCACCGGGCGTCGACTGGCGGGTCCGGACCGGCCGCTCCCGAACGGCCCGGCAGGGGCGCGGCCAACTACTGGTGCGGACCTCGACGATGTTCGAGGGGTACGAGGACGGCGGCGGCGCCCCACCGATGGAGGGCAACCTCCTGGCCTGCGGAGACCTCACCGAGGTCGACGAGTACGGCCATGTCTTCGTCGTCGGGCGCAAGGACGCCTTCGTGAACGTGGGCGGGCGCAAGGTCAGTCCGCGACGCGTCGAGAACGTGCTCGCGGAGCATCCCGGAGTCCGTGAGGCGCAGGTGTTCGGGGCACCGGGGCGGACCGGCGAAGAGGAGATCCACGCCGCTCTGGCCCTGCGTCCGGGCAGCGACGCCGCCGCCGTCCTCACCTTCTGCCGGGCCCGGCTGATGCCCTACGAGGTGCCGCACCGCGTGCACGTACTCACCACCTTGCCACGTACCGGCATGGGCAAGATCGACCGGCATCGGCTGCGGGAGATCGCGGCGGCCGGACACCGGAATGGGGACAACCGATGACCGACAGCACAAGTAGCAGCACAAGTAGCACCAGAGACAACAGCAGAGATATCAGCAGAGAAGACGCCAGAGATGACAGCACCTGGGACCGTGGCCCGGTCGTGGTCGTGGGTCTCGGCTATGTGGGGCTGCCCCTGGCCGCGTCCCTGGCCGCCGCGGGCGTGGACGTCATCGGCGTCGAGACGAACGCCGAGACCCGCCGGACCCTCGCGCAAGGCAGGGCACCCTTCTACGAGCCGGGCCTGACGGAACTGCTGTGCGCGCTGCCGCCCGGCCGGTTCACCGTGGCGGCCACGCTCCCGGAGCGGGCGCCCCATGCCGCCGTGATCTGCGTGGGGACCCCGATGTCCGCGGCGACCGGGCAGCCGGCGCTGGAGCAGCTGGAGGCCGCCGCCGACGCCGTGGCCGCGGCGATGTCGGACGACACCCTCGTCGTGGTCCGCAGCACCGTACCGGTCGGCACCTGCCGCGAAACCGTCCTGCCGCGCCTGCGGAACCGGGTCGCCGAACCCCTCCTGGCGTTCTGCCCCGAGCGGCTGATCCAGGGGCGGGCCCTCGCCGAACTGGGCACGCTCCCGCAGATCGTCGGCGCCCTGGACACGCGGTCACAGGAACGGGCCCGCGCCCTGCACGCACGCATCACCCCGGCCCATGTCCCGGTGTCGTCACTGGAAGCCGCGGAGATGATCAAACTGATCTGCAACGCGCACACCGACGTCATGTACGGCTTCGGCAACGAGGTCACCATGATGGCCGCGTGCTTCGGGCTGGACGCCGACGAACTGATCGCCGGCGCGAACCTCGGCTATCCGCGACCGGACCTGGCCCGCCCCGGATACGTCGGCGGCAGCTGCCTCACCAAGGACCCCTACCTGCTCACCCACGGGACACGCGCCCGCGGCTACCGGGCCCCGATGGTGGCGGCGGCGCGGCACGTCAACGAGAGCGTGCCCGCCTTCGCCGTCGAGCACTTCACCCGGGCCTACCGGGCGGGGACGACCCGGCCGCTGTCCGAGGCCAAGGTGCTGGTGTGCGGGGTCGCCTACAAGGGGCGACCGGAGACGGACGACGTACGCGGCGCCGCGTCGGCCCAGGTGGCGAAGGCCCTCGACGGTGTGGTGGCGACCCTGGCCGCCCATGACTTCCTCGTACCGCCCCACCGCGTCAAGGAACTGGGCTGCGAGCCGATGGCCCTGGAGGAGGGCCTTCGCGGGGCCGACGGGCTCCTCCTGCTCAACGACCATCCGGGGTACGCCGAGATCACCGCCGAGCACCTCCGCTCCAGGATGCGCCCCCCGCGTGTGGTGTTCGACATGTGGGGCCTGCTCGAACCCGCGCTCGCCGGGCACGGCGACATCACCTATCTGAGGCTGGGCCGTGTCTGAACGCGCGCTGATCACCGGGGGAGCCGGCTTCATCGGCCTGCACCTGGCGAGGGAACTGCTGCGCACCGGAACCGAGGTCGTCCTCCTCGACGACTTCTCCCGGGGCCGCCCCGACGACGCGTTCACCGCGCTGTGCGGGCACGCCCGAGCGGTGCCCCACGACCTCCGCCTCCCCATCCCGGACGACCTGCTGCCCACCGTCGACCACGTCTACCACCTGGCCGCGAAAGTCGGCGTGGGCCAGAGCAACCGGGCTCCCGGCGACGTCCTGCGGACCAATGTGCTCACCACCGTGAACGTACTGGACTGGTGTGCCCGGAACCCGCCGCAGGCGCTCTTCCTCAGCTCCACCAGCGAGGTGGGGGACGGAGCCGTACGCAGCGGCCTCGCCACGCTTCCCGCCCCGGAGGACGTGCCCTACGTGCTGCCCGACCCCGCCCTGCCCCGCGCGGCGTACTCACTGGGCAAGGTCGTCTCCGAAGTGCTGCTGCTGCACGCCGACGGGGAGTTCCGGGTCCGCATCGGCCGCTACCACAACGTGTACGGGCCGAGAATGGGCTACGCGCACGTCATCCCGCAGTTCATCGAACGGCTCCTGGCCGGGCAGCACCCCTTCCCCCTCTACGGCGCCCACCAGACCAGATCCTTCTGCCATGTCGACGATGCCGTCGCCGCCACGGTGGCCATGACACGGCTGCCCTCGGACGAGCCCCTGGTGGCCAACATCGGCAACGCCGACGACGAGATCAGCGCCCTCGCGCTCGCGGAACGGCTGTTCACGATCGCGGGCACACACCCCGAACTGGTCATCCACGAGCCGCCCCCCGGCTCTCCCGAACGCCGGCTGCCGGACCTGAAGGTGCTGACCACGGCGACCGGCTACCAGCCCCGGGTGGATCTCGACACCGGGCTGCGGCAGACGTACGCCTGGTACGCCTCCGCCCTTCCGTACCGGCACGGGGCCGTGTCATGACCGCCGTCCACGTGGCCTTCGGGGGCTATGAGGGGACCCAGGCGGGTGCGGAGCGCATGGCGTGGCGCACCACGGCACGGCTGGCGGCGCGCGGCTACCTCATGACCGCCGTCACCGACTCCGTGCCGCCCCCCGGACTCGACCGTGACACCATCCAGGTGGCCAGGGCGGCCGTTGACACCCGGTTGGGTCCCGTGCGGACGACTCCGGACCTGGTGCACGCCTACGACCTCGGACAACCGGACCCTGTCCGCCGCGCGATGAGGGTCGCACGGGAACACCGGGTCCCCTTCGTCCTCACACCCGCCACGGACCCACAGCTGTGGCCCGATCCCGCGCTGGGCCGCCGGGCCTGCGCACTGGCCTCGGTGATCTACACCTTGACCGCCGCCGAGCGGGCGGCGCTGTGCCTGGCGGGCGCACCCGTGGACCGTATGCGGCACGTCGCCCAGGCCCCCGACCTCGCCGGACGCCCCGACAGGGCGGCGTTCCGCGCCCGGCACGGCATCGACGGCCCGGTGGTGCTGTTCGCGGGCCGCCGCATTGCCACCAAGGGCTACCGGCAACTCCTCGCCGCCGCGCCGCTGGTCTGGGACCGGCTGCCGGACACGACGTTCGCCCTCATCGGGCCCGGCCCGGGCCGCCGCCCCGACCCGGCGGAAGCCCACCTGTACCGGGACGGCCGCGTGCTCGATCTGGGCGTGGTGTCGGACCAGGACAAGTGCGACGCCATGGCCGCGTGCGACGTCCTCGCGCTGCCGACCACGGCGGATGTCTTCCCGCTGGTCTTCGCCGAGGCGTGGTCATGCGGGCGGCCCGTGATCACCGGCCGTTTCCCGGGCGTCGAGGACGTGGTGCGGGACGACGTCGACGGGCTGATCGTGGGACGCGGGGCGCGTGAACTCGCCGACGTTCTGGTCACGCTGCTCACCGACCACGGACGCCGACGGGCCATGGGGGCCGCCGGTCTCGCCCGCAGCCGCACCGAGTTCGGCTGGGACCGGGTCGCCGACGACGTGGCCGCCGGGTATCACGCGGCTCTCACCCCACGACGGCCGGTCATGGCGCGGTACACGGCGAGGGAGGCAGGGTGAACACCAACCCGCAGTGGAGAGTGACGGTCGCCGACACCTCCATCGGCGCCGAGGAGCGGGCGGCGGTCACCGAGGTCCTCGCCTCGCGATGGCTGTCACTGGGGCAGGTGACCCGTGCCTTCGAGCGCGAGTTCGCCGCCGCGCTGGGTGCCGCCGACGCCGTCGCGGTCAGCAGCGGAACCGCCGCCCTGCACCTGGCCATGCTCGCGCTCGGCATCGGACCGGGCGACGAGGTGATCACCCCGTCCCTCAACTTCGTCGCCTCCGCCGAGGTCGCCGCCCTCCACGGAGCCCGGCCGGTCTTCGCCGACGTGCGCTCGGGCAACGACCTGACGGTCGCCCCGTACGAGGTGGAGAAGCTCATCACCGCCCGCACCAGGGCCATCGTCGCGATGCACTACGGCGGACACCCCGCCGACCTGGAGGCGCTTCGGGCGATCAGCCGCACCCGCGGTGTCGCCCTGATCGAGGACGCCGCCCACGCGCCCCTCGTCCCGACCCCGCTCGGCATGGCCGGGACCGTCGGCGACCTCGGCTGCTTCAGCTTCTTCGCCACCAAGAACATCACCACCGGCGAGGGCGGCATGGTGGTCGCCCGCGACCCCGACGTCCTCGCCCGGGTCAGGGCGATGCGCTCCCACTGCCTGACCCATGACACCACGGAGCGGATGCGCACCGGAGGCGCCACCTACGACGTACCCGCCGTCGGACTCAACTACCGGCCGACCGAGATCTCCTCCGCGCTCGGGCGGGTGCAACTGGCCAAACTCACCCAGGACCGCGCCCGCCGGCAGTGCGTCATGTCGGTGTACCGCGAGCGGCTGGGCCTGGCCATGCCCTTCGACGACCGGCCGGACGACGGCGCCCACCACCTGGCCGTCGTCCTGCTCCCCCCGCACATCGAACGCACCCTGCTGCGCGAGGAGTTGAACACCCTCGGGGTGCAGACCTCCGTGCACTATCCGCCGACCCACCAGTTCACCTACTACCGGGAACAGCACGGCAGCGCGCTGCGGGAACTGCCGCTCACCGAGCACCTCGCACCCCGGCTGCTGACGTTGCCGCTGCACGCCCTCATGTCCGACGACGACGCGGTCTATGTCGCCGACGCCGTCACCACCGGCCTGCGCCGATCGGCGTGGAGGTAACGCGATGGAATTCACCACCCACGCGGGCCGTGTCCACGCCGGGGGGCGGCCTGTGCCGGTCGTCGGCGTCAACTACCACCCCTCCCGGGCGGGCTGCCGCATCTGGAGCGACTGGGATCCGGCCGCCGTGCGCGAGGACTTCGCCGCCATGGCCGAAGCGGGGTTCACGACCGTCAGACTGTTCGTGTTCTGGCGCGACTTCGAACCCGCACAGGGCAGGCCGGAACCCAAGGCTTTCGCCCGGCTGTCCGAAGCCGTCGCGATCGCCGCCGAGCACGGGCTGTCCTGCGTCCTGTCCCTCTTCACGATCTTCATGAACGGCCGTCTGCTGGACCTCGACTGGCGTCATGGCCGCAGCCTCTGGCGCGATCCGGCGATGCGCGACGCCGAGGAGGACTTCGCGCGACACGTCGCCCGCGCGGTGCGCGCCCACGGCAACGTCCTGGCGTTCGACCTCGGCGACGAGATCCCCGCCGTCGCCCCGGCGGAGGCCGGCGCCCTGTCCCGCGAGGAGGTGGCGTCCTGGTACGCGCGGATGGCGGGCGCGCTGCGCGAGGAGGCGCCGGGCGTGCTGGTCCTCCAGGCGAACAACGCGTCGGCCGTGTTCGGCCCGTCGCCGTTCGGCGTGGACAACGCGGAGCCGCTCGACGTGATCGGTGTCCACGGCTTCCCGTCCTGGGCGGCCGGTTCCATCGAGTCCACCCTGTCGTACAAGGCCACCAGCCTGAACTCGTTCCTCGTCCGGTTCGCCGCCGCCTACGGGGCGCCGCTGGTGGACGAACTCGGCAGCTACGGAGTGAACGAGGCCACCGCCGCCGCCTACCTGGGCGCGTCCGCCGCGTCGGCGCTCGCCAACGGCGCCATCGGCGTACTCGCCTGGTGCTGGCAGGACATCGCGTCGACCGACGAACCGTACGCGGGCAGCCCGGCGGAACGGCACGCAGGGCTGCGGCGTCTGGACGGATCCGCGAAACCGGCGTTCACCCGGTTCGCCCGACTGGCCCGCTCGGCCGCCTCCCTCGCGCTCGACCCACAGAACCCCCGGATCGCCGTGTACCTGCCCGAACGGATCCGCGCCCGCCCACAGTCGTATCTCGACCACGAGGTCGGCACGGTCGCCGCCTTCTACGCCCATCTCCTGCTCAAACGCGGGCATCTCGACTTCCACTTCGTCGCCGGACCCGTCGACGGCCATGACCTGGTCATCTGCCCCTCCGCCGACCAGCTGACCCTCACCGACATCCAACGCCTCAAGTCCGCCGCGTCCGGCGGCGCCACCGTCTACGTGTCCCTCGGCGACCGGCACCACGGGTTCCCCGGCGAGGAACTGACCGGCGCGGAGATCGTCGACTTCGCGCTGTCCGACAAGGGGAAGGCGTCGTTCTCCTGGCGGGGCACGGACTGGCCCGTCGACTGGCACGCGGGCAGATCCGCCCCGGTGACCCTGCGGGCGACGACCGGCCGCGTGGCCGCCACGTTCGCCGATGGCACCCCGGCGCTGGTCGTCCACCCGGTCGGCGCCGGGCGCATGGTGTTCTGTGCCGTGCCCGTCGAACGGATGCTTGATGTCCCCGGACGGCTGGAGTCCCGGCCGTGGCACTCCCTCTACCAGGGGATCGCCGAACTGGGCGGAATCCGGCCACTCGTGAAGTCGGTCGCACCCGAGGTGGAGATCGCCGTCGGCGCGCGGACGACCGTACTGGTCAACCACGGCACCGTCCCCCGGCAGGCGCTCGGCGTCACCGTCGCCGCGAAGGACTGGGCGGTTCTCGCGTCCCCCGGACCGGGAGCCGCCGCATGATGAGCGGGGTGGTCTACCGAGGGCCGGGAAGGATCGAGGTCGACACCGGACTCGACCTGCCCCGGGTGCGACACGACCGGGACGCCGTCGTCCGGGTGACGAGGACCGCCATCTGCGGCACCGACCTGCACCCCTACCGGGGCGAACTGCCCGGGTTCGCCATCGGGAGCGTGCTCGGCCACGAGTTCGTGGGGGTTGTCACCGAGGCGGGCCCGCAGGTCCCGTTCGCCGTCGGCCGGCGGGTCGTCGCCTCCGACATCATCGCCTGCGGCCGGTGCGCCCGGTGCACGGGAGGCTGGCACTACCAGTGCCCCGAGCGCACGCTGTTCGGCTACTCCACCCTGGCGGGCCCCGAGGTCGCGGGCGGCCAGGCCGACTACGTCCGGGTCCCCTTCGCGGACGTGGTGCTGTCCGCCTGCCCCGACGACCTCGACGACGACCGGATGCTGTTCGTCGGAGACATCCTGAGCACCGGCTACGCGGGCGCGGAGGCCGCGCGGATCACTCCGGGGGATGTCGTCGGCGTGGTCGGCGGGGGACCGGTCGGGCTGCTGTCGGCCCAGTGCGCCGGGGTGTTCGGCGCGGCACGCGTCGTGGTGACGGACCCCGACCCGCGCAGGCGCGCGAAGGCGGAGGAGCTGGGCTTCGAGGCCGTCGAGCCGTGTGCGTTCGGCCCGGTCCTGCGCTCCGGCTCGGACCGGGGGGCAGCCGCGGTGATCGAGGCGGTCGGCTCCGCCGCGGCACTCACCTGCGCACTGGAGAACGTCGGCTACGGCGGCACCGTCGTGGCCGTCGGCTCACACGCCTCACGGGCGGTGCCGCTCGACGCCCGGGCCGCCTTCGCCCGGGAGTCGACGCTGCGGTTCGCGGTGGGCAACCCCCTCCGCGTACGGGACCGGGTGGTCGCCCTGCTGCGCGCCGGCCTGCTGGACCCGGCACCGCTCGTGTCGCACCGCCTGCCGCTGTCCGAGGCGGCCCACGGCTATCGGATGTTCGACGCACGCCAGGCGCTGAAGGTCGTACTGCTGCCGGAAGGGGGCGCCTCGGACGGGTGACGGGGTGGAGTTGGGGTGAGCGGTGTGGGGGCGGCTGCGGGTGCGGTGAGCGATGTGCGGGTGGCCTGGGAGCGGGTCAGCGCTGGATGAGTCCGCGTTGGATGGCGGTGACGACGGCCGCTGTGCGGTTCGGTGCGCCCAGTTTCAGGAGCACGCTGGCGACGATGCGTTTGGCGCCATGGGTGGAGATCGACAGGCGCCGGGCGATCTGCTTGTTGCTGAGTCCCTGGGCGAGCAGTGCCAGTGCCTCGTTCTCGCGCACGGTCAGGGAGCCGTTGCGCTCCCGGGCGGATACCGGGAGCCCGTTCGCGCGCTGGATCAGCTCGCGAGCCAGCGGGGCCGGCATGGGGACCTGCCCCGCCACCAGCTGACGCAACGCGTCCTCCAGGGCGCTCGCGCTCAGCTCGCCGAGAATCAGGAATCCGTCGGGATTGAAGGGGCCCGCGAAGCTCTGGACCGTCAGGTCGGTGCTGTGCAGGATGAGCAGGATCTTGGGCCGGGCGCCACCGGAACCGCCGAGCGCGCCGTCGATCTCGGCGAGGTCGCTCAGGATCAGTACGTCGGGTGACCGGGCGCCGACCACGCCCTGGGCCTCGGTCCAGTCCTGGCAGTGCCGGACCGTACCGACCAGGGGGATGCCGTCCAGCGTGGCGTCCATCCCGAGCCGCAATATCTCGTCCCGGAGCAGAGTGACGATGTCCAGCGGCCGGAAGATTTCAGTGCCACACGATAAAGCCGAAGCGTCCACAGTCCCCCCGTTGGCTCTATACGCAGCGAATCAAGCCGTACGGTCGACTTTCTACCAAATTCGTGATCGAACGGGCAAGAGGGAGGCGCTCGTACTGGCCAAGTGCCATGAGCGGATAATCGGACAACGCGCAATTCTCCGACAGCTTTACCGGCATTCGGCGGAGACAGCGGGGGGTGTTGTTTCGGTGTCGAAATCTGTAGCTTGAGAGTGAGAATTCGAGGCGAGTAAGTGAGTCTTTCGGGCCGTGGCAGTAGGACGCGGCCTCGGCCACGGCTTCCGCCGTGCGCTTTTCCGGCACTCTTGGAGGTCCAGGAATGACACTCGCGCAGGAGAATGTCCACCCCGACCGCAACGAAGTCTTCACCGCCACCGAATTACGTGAGCTGACCCGCCGCTCCAGCGGCCTGGCCCTGCGCCGCTCCTCGGCGCACGCCCTGCTGTACGCGGTCATCATGACCGGGGCTTTCGTCATCGACACCTGGTGGGCCACCGGGCTGGGCTGGGTACTGGGCGCCTTCGTGGTCGCCTCGCTGCACAACGTGCTGCACTGCACCTCACACGGCACCTTCATGAGGACCCACCGCGGGAACCGCCTCGCCGGACAGTTCGCCGGCACGCTCCTGCTCATGAACAGCGCCCTGTACCGGGTGTTCCACCTGCACCACCACCGCAACACCCAGACGGCCGACGATCCCGAACCCGACGGCGTCATCGTCAATCCGGGGCAGTACGTCATCGCCATGCTCAATCTGGACTACTTCCTGGGCTTTCTGCGGATGTCCGCGGCCTCCCTGAGGCACCGGTACCCCTACTTCGTCACGACCGACCGAGCCCGCGCCGCCATCCGCCGCGACACCGGGATCATCGTTCTGTGGGTGGCCGCCGCAGCCGCCGCCACCGCCCTGTGGCCCATGGCGATGCTCACCCTGTACATCGCGCCGACCTGTCTGGCCTGGATCCTGAACAATTTCTCCATCATGCCCGAGCACTACTACGTGGACCGGACGGACAACCCGTGGCGCAACACCAACTCGGTGTACACGAGGAGCACATGGTTCGGCTTCCTCAACTGGAACACCAACTACCACGCCGAACACCACCTCTATCCCGGGATTCCGGCCTGGAACCTGCACGAGGTGTCGAAGCGGGTACGCGGGCATCTCGCCTTCACCGAGACGTCCTACCTCCGCTTCCACGCCCGACTGATGGCCGACCTGGTCAACGGCCGGGCCAAGGAGCGGCCCTTCACACTCCAGGAGGGCCGGGCGACGAGCTTCTTCTACCCACTGGAGAAAACCGAGGCGAAATTCAAGGGGCCGGTGTCTTGAATCGGATGCCCCGGGGGACCGCTGAAACTCCCGGCCGGGCGCTGGCTGTTGTTTTCGGTCTGAAATCGGTAGCTTGCCGGTGAGACCCGTCGCATCGGCACGGGATTTCGGAGGACAGCATGACGGTGAAAGAAGAACGTGTGTGCGGCGATGCCCGGAGCGGACACACCCTGGTGCGGGCCCGGAGCCTGGTGAAGCGCTTCGGTGATTTCACCGCGGTCGCCGGTATCGATTTCGACATTCACAGAGGGGAGTCTTTCGGCTTGCTGGGGCCGAACGGCGCGGGAAAAACAACGACCATGCGGATGCTGAGCTGCGTCAGCGTGCCGTCCGGCGGCGAACTGCGGATCCTCGGCCGTGACCCGGCACGGGAACAGACAAAAATCCGCGAGCGGCTGGGGATCTGCCCCCAGGCGGACAATCTCGATCTGGATCTGACGGTTGTCGAAAACATCACGACGTATGCGCGGTACTTCGGTATGTCCCGAGCACGGGCCCTGCTCCGAGCGGCCGAGCTGCTGGAGTTCGCGCGGCTCAAGGACCGGGCCGGGGACCGGGTGCAGTCCCTGTCCGGCGGGATGAAGCGGCGGCTGAGCATCGCCCGCGCGCTGGCCAACGAACCCGACATGGTGCTGCTGGACGAGCCCACGACCGGCCTGGACCCGCAGGCCCGGCACCTGCTCTGGGAGCGCCTGTTCCGGCTCAAGCAACGCGGGACGACACTGGTGATCAGCACGCACTACATGGACGAGGCCGAGCAGCTGTGCGACCGGCTGGTGATCATGGACGGTGGCCGGATCGCCGCGGAAGGATCGCCGCGCGAGCTGATCGAGGTCCATTCGAGCCCCGAGGTGGTCGAGCTGCGGTTCGGCTACGACGCGGCCGACACGTACGCCGGGAAACTGGACGGGATCGGTGACCGGGTCGACCCGCTGGCGGACCGCGTCCTGGTCTACGCCCGCGACGGCGACGCGGTGGTCAACGAGGTCCACCGCCGTGGCCTGCGGCCCGCGAGTGTGCTGGTGCGCCGGTCCACGCTCGAAGACGTCTTCCTCCGGCTCACCGGCCGGGCACTGGTGGAATAGCGATGGTCCATCCCTCGGTGGCCGTGCTCGAACGGCACATGCTCCTGTACCGCCGGCTCTGGAAAGCGTCGGTGTTCTCCTTCTTCGCCCTGCCCTATCTGTTCCTGGTCAGCATCGGCGCGGGCGTGGGGGGCTATGTCGGCGAGGTCGACGGGGTCTCCTACCTGGACTGGATCGCGCCGGGCATCCTGGCCTCCACGGCGTATCAGATCGCCGCCAACGAATCGACGTACGGCGTCCTCAGCGACTTCGAGTGGGTCGGCGGATTCCACGCCATGCGCGGCACGCGGGTGTCGATCCGGGACATGATCGCCGGCTGGCTCCTGTATGTGCTGTTCGTGGTGACCCTGTCCGTCGTCGCGTTCCTGGCCATCGCCTGGATGTTCGGTGTGCTGCACTCGCCGTGGGTGTGGACCGTGCCCCTGGTGTGCGCGGTGCTGGCGCTCGGCGCGGCGGGCCCGACCATGGCGTTCGCGGCGTGCATCCGCAACGACGGCTACTTCGAACTGCTGATCCGCTTCGTCGTCATCCCCAGCACCCTGTTCGCCGGAGTGTTCTTCCCCATCAGTGAACTCCCCGACGGCTTCCGGCAACTCGCCTGCGCGTCGCCCCTGTGGCACGCCGTCGAGCTGTGCCGCGCCGCTGTACTGGGGACATCGCCCGCCTGGCCGGTTGCCTGGCACATCGGATACCTGCTGCTGTGGGCGGTGGCGGGCTGGATCTGCGCCGAGGTGGCATTCCGCCGTCGGCTCGCGAGCTGAGGGAGCCCCACGATGCTCACACAAGCCATCGCCGGTCGCCTCTTCGCGACCCGGTCCGCAGCAGTGGTCAAACGCAACGCACGGGCCATGCAGACCGGGCCCTCGGCCTGGCTCCTCGTCATGGCCGGGCTGGTCGAGCCCCTGTTCTACCTGCTCTCCATCGGCATCGGAGTCGGCAGCCTGATCGCACAGGACATCTCCTACCGGGGCCACCAGATCCCCTACGCCGCGTTCGTGGCCCCGGCGATGCTCGCCACCTCGGCCATGACGGCGGCCTTCTCGACCACGACCTTCTCCTTCTTCGCGAAACTCCGCCAGTCCAAGGTGTACGAGGCCGTCCTCGTCACCCCCGTGCGCCCCATGGAGGTCGCCGTCGCCGAGGTGGTGTGGAGCGCCGTACGCGGGGCGGTGTTCTGCGGCCTCTTCCTGGTCGCGATGGTGCTCCTGGGCACGGTCCCGGCCGGCTGGGCACTGCTCGCCCTCCCGGCGTCCGTCCTCGCGGTCGTCGCGTTCGCCGCGATCGGGCTCGCGGCCAGCACCCTGATGCGCGGCTGGCACGACTTCGACGCGCTCACCACGGCCCAGATGGGACTCTTCCTCTTCTCCGGCACCTTCTCACCCACCCAGGACTACCCGGTCGCGGCACAGGCCCTGCTCGAAGTCACCCCGCTGTACCACGCGGTCGAACTCCTCCGCCGCATCTGCATCGGCGACCTCGGCCCCTCCTGCGTCTGGCACACCGTCTACTTGCTGGCGGCCACGGCCCTGTGCCTCACCTTCGCGGCCCGCCGCATCCACGCCATCGTGTACGACTGACAGCGCACCCTTGCGCGGCGTCGTGACCGTAGTCTCGGACCGAAGGCCGCCGCGAGGTCGGTTCACACTTCCTCCACATACCTGTCACTGGCCAGCTCCTGCGCCCACCTAAGATCACTGTGCCGACGGCCCGTGCGGTGACGATCACCGGCCCGGGATGAGCGACACCGCGATGGCGTACGGGACAAGCCGCCCCCGAATGGGGCCGGTTGGGGAAGAAGGGCGGGGCCCAGCGTGGGCAAGGGTGGGGAATCCATACCGGACGAGGAGTGGGAGCGCTTCCTCCGTGAGGCAGGGGCCGGGGGCAAGGACGCGCCCGAGGAGCCGTCCGCACGCGCCCGCATGGTGACACGTCGGCTCCAGGAGGAGGGCGGCCCACCGCAGCCCTGGCGGAGTCACCAACCGCCCCGGCGCCGCGGCGGCAAGGGCTGGTACGTGGTCGGCCTGCTGGCCCTGGCCGCCGTACTGGTCGTGGCGCTGGATCCCGGACGGGTCACCGGATGGTTCACGGACGGCGGAGCGGATGGCGGGAGCGCGCCGCTCGCCGCTGAGTCCGAGCGCCCGGACCAGCCGCCGCCGACCGACCCGGTGGCTCAAGGGCCGACCCTGGACGAGCCGTTCAGGGGCTCGCCCGCGGCACAGTGGGCCGACGGCACGGCCGGGATCAGCCTGCCCGAGGCGCGGGCCACCGGCTGGATGGACAAGGAACAGGTCGCCCAGGCGCTGCAACAGACCCGCGACTTCCTCGCCGCGTCCAGCCTGGAGACGGGCGTGCTGCGCGGTGACCGGCCCACCGAGGCGCTCTCGCTGATCAACCCCCACCAGCAGGACGTCCAGGACTATCTGACGGCCGCCTTCGACACCCCCAGCCAGGAGAACAACCCCCTGCTGCTGTTCAGCCGGTTCGAGGACACCGAGATAGAGCTTGTCGGCGACGTGATCAAGACGCGCGGAAGCATCACCTACCGCGAGGGCGACAGCGGCGCGGTCGAGGTGACCACCGATGTCACCTACGTCTATCCGGTCACCCGCGCCGCGGAGGGCAGCGACGAGGTCGCCCGCACCATCGTGCGCCGCGAGATCATCATGAGCTGGGACGACCCGGTGAAGATCGTCATCGAGCCGGGCACCTTCTCCCTCGTCTCCTACATGGTGGACACCACCAACGGCGGCTGCGACACCTTCACCGGCTACCTCACCCCCGAGTTCGACTCGGAACTCGCGCAGCCGTCCCCGGGAGACGGCCCCGCGGTCGACCCGTACGACCGCAGCGAGTCGATGGACACACGTATCGCGGAGGCCGGCGACGCGGAGTGCGGAACCGCCACCCGATCCTGAGCGCCGCGAGGGCGGCCGAGGGGAGGTGACCTCCGTTCGTGCGGTCACCTCCCCTTCGGGCCACGGACGCCGGCTACCGTCGACCGTGATGCAGGCCGCCGCCGCGCCCCGATCGCGCGTCACGCGCCCCGGGCCTGCGCGGCGGCGCAAGCCGCTCGCGCTGGTCGCCGCCCTGCTGCCGTTGAACGGCGGACGAGTGGTTTCAGGAGAAGGCGCGGATGACCGCTCGGATCTCCGCCACGTGGTTCCCGACCGCGCCGAAGTGGGCCAGGGCACTGAGGTGTTCGCGCAGATGCAGCAGCGGCATACGTTCTCGCCAGCCGTCGGCCGGCGGTGAGATCTCCTGGTAGGCGCCGAAGAAGCGCTCCGGCGGCGGGGCCGTGCAGTACAACATGCTCAGCTCGGACTCCGCCCACATCCAGCACACCGCCGGATCGATGAACGCGGGCTCGCCGCCGACGGTCGCGACCATGTTGCCCTGCCACAGATCGCCGTGGTTCAGCACCGCCGGTGCGGGCGGGACCAGTTCGGGAAGGCGGGCGCAGATTCGCTCCAGGCCCGCCACATCGGCCGCGTCGAGCGCCTGACGCACCTTGGGCTCCCGCACGTAGCGGAGGATGCGGCGCTCCGCGAAGAACTCGTGCCCGTCATCCATCCACCCGTTCTCCTGGGGCAGGAGTCCCAGCCAGCCGTCGGAGTCCCAGCCGAAGCGGTCCCCGCGCACGGAGTGCAGTGCGGCGACGGCCCGGCCCGCCGCCTCCCAGTACGCGTCCGTGCCGGGAAGGTCGGCCTCCAGCGACTCCAGCAGGAGATGACGCGCGCTCACCTCGATCACCCGGGGCACCTGGAGCCCACCCGGCTCCGCGAGTACGCGCAGTCCCTGCGCCTCGATGGGGAACAGGGTGGCCGGTGCGTTGGAGGTGCCCTTGAGCACGAGGTGGGATCCATCGGCCAGAGTCAGGCGCCAGACGTCGTTCGCCACACCGCCGGTGAGCGGTTCGGCGCCCACGACATCCGCGGCGACAGCGCTGGGCAGGCTCATCAGCCCCGGATCGACGTACAGGATGGCTTCGAATTCCCTCTGGGGGAGCATCGACACCGATTGCCTCTTTCCCTTGGTGCAGTGCGTCGGTCGGTCGGGTGAAAGCGCCGTCCTGGAAGGTCTTGGCATGATCGTCCCACTCCGGGCGTTCGAGGAACAGCGTCCGGTTGACAGCGCGGGTGCTATCGCCGGTCGAGGTGCTGGGCGAGGGTGGCCAAGATGTCGTCGACGGGACCGAACGTGAGCATGGCGGTGGTTCCGCCCGCGATCTCGCCGCGCAGGGGAGAGAGGGCGTCGTGCGCTTGTGCGGCCAGTGACTTGTTCCGGAGCTGGACCGCTGTCCGTGCGGTGATGGCCCAGAGCGAGTCGTACAGGTGGTCGGCAGCGGGTGGGGGCAGGGTGCTGGCGGCGTGGCGGGCCGCCGCGAGGTCGCCGTGGGCGAGGTCGAGCAGGGGCCGGGCCCAGGGGCGGTAGGGGCCCCAGTCGAGGGCGGGGTCGGTCGGCGCGGGGCGTCCGTGGCGCAGACGGAGGGAGAGGAGCGCGAGCGGGAGAAGGCCTGCTTCCACGCCGGGCATCCCGGCGCCGGCGAGGTCGGTGGCCACCCCGCGATAGGCGCGAGCGGCCTCGGCGGGGTCGTTCGACCGTTCCGCCAGCCGCATCGCCCGGAAAGCGGCCGTAAGGACGTGCACCAGCGGGGACTCGTGCACGGTGGCGAGCCGCTCGGCCGCCACGACATGGGGCTGCGCCTTCTCGGTGTCGCCGCGGGCGGCCTGGACCTGGATCTTGATCAGATGGCCGAGGATCTCGAACATCGGGAGATCATGCCGCGTGGAGACGTCGATCAGCTCGCGGGCGATGGCGTCGCGTTCGCCGGTGCGCCCGGGGTGCTGGAAGGACTGGATGAATCCGGCGTTGAGCGCGAGCACCAGTACGTTGGGGTCGTGCAGGTCCCGCGCCAGCCGCTCGGCTTCGCTCGCCGCCTCGGCGGCCCAGCGGTCACGGGTGCCGCGATGCTCCAGCGCGATGGTGGCGAGGAGACGGGCCCGAAGCGCCGGTGAAGCCCCAGGCCCAAGCCGGTGCAGAGTGCGCCGGGTGGTCGCCACCAGGGCCGCGGACCGTACGGGATCGTCGGTGCGCGACCAGATGGTGGGGACGTCGTACGCCGCGATCACGCGGGCGGTGAGGTCAGGGTCTCCGGTCCGTTCCGCTTCCGCGACCGCCGCGGCGCGTTGCTCCTGGGCGAGCACCAGGTTGGTGCCGCCGGTGACCGCGGCGGCCCGGGCGACGGTGCTCATCGAGCGCAGCCGGGTGTACGTACCCGTCGCCTCGGTGCGCGTGAGCAGGCGCAGCCGGTCCTCGTCCCGGGGCGCGGGCGTGAGGTGGGGGGCGTGCCGGAGGATGTCCCGTTCGAGATGGTCGAGACCGTCCGCCGATTCCAGTCCGAACCGGTCCAGCAACCTGGCTCGCGCGTCACGGATCAAGGCCAGCGCGTCGACCTGACGGCCGGCCTGGTAGAGAGCGTGGGAGAGCAGGACCCAGGCATCCTCCCGCCATGGGTGCACCGTCGCGAACGCCTCCAGCGCCGGGACGAGCGGCGCGCCACGTCCGAGGTCGAGCATCGCCCGCGCGCGCAGTTCGACGGCCTGCCGGTGAAGTTCGGCCAGCCGGGCGCGCTCCGCCGTCAGCCAGGGCGAGGCGTCGAGGTCCGCGTACGGCTCGCCCCGCCACCACGAGAGCGCCTCGCTCAGCGCACCGGCGGCCCGGCCGCCGGGCTCGTCGCGCATGGCCCGCAGGGTGTCCTCGAACCGGTGGGCGTCGATGTGCGCCCGTGGAATCCGCAGGGCGTATCCGGTACCGACGGTCTCGATGACCTGGGACCGGGTGCGCGGGAGACGTTCCGGTTCCAGGGCGCGGCGCAGCTCGGCGACGAACGTGCGGATCGTACCGGCCGCCGTGGGCGGCGGGTCCGCCCACAGATCACCGAGCAGCACCGCGAGCGGGACGGCCCGGCCGTCCGCCGCCACCAGCCGGGCGAGAACCTCACGGCGGCGCCGGCTGCCGACCGGCACGGGCCGGCCCTCGGCATCCGTGACGTCGACCGGTCCGAGCACCTTGACGAGGATCTCCATGCCCTCATTGTCATCGGCTTCGGGCTGCCGCCGCTGACCCACTGCTAACCCGGCTCACCGATCCTCATCCTGTCCACGCATCCACCCGTGAGCGAGAGCGGCTCAGGGGTCAGACAGCAGGAAAGGGCCACTATGGGCATCAGCATCACGGGGTTCGAGACCAGGCCGATCAAGGTGGCCGACGGCGTTGAGCTGAACGCGGCGGTCGGCGGAGAAGGACCGGCCCTCGTGCTGCTCCACGGCTTCCCCGAGACCCACCTGATGTGGCGGCATGTCGCACCCGCCCTGGCCGGGCACCACACCGTGATCTGTCCCGACCTCCGCGGTTACGGCGCCAGCAGCAAGCCGGACGCGGTCACCGAGGACACGTACGCGAAGCGCACGATGGCCGCGGATGTGGTCGGCCTCGCCGACGCGCTCGGGTTCGACCGGTTCGCGCTGGTCGGGCACGACCGCGGCGCGCATGTCGCCTTCCGGGCCGGTCTGGATCACCCGGACCGGATCAGCCACCTGGGAATCCTGGACATCGTCCCCACCCTGGACACCTGGAACGTTCTCCACGGGGTCGGCGCGGCCGTGGCCTTTCATCTCTACCTGATGGCCCAGCCGCCCGGTCTGCCCGAGCAGCTGATCGCGGGCAGCTCCGACGCGTTCTTCGGCCACTTCCTCGACAGCTGGTCCGCCGGCTCCGACGCCATCCCGGCGGACGTGCGCGCCGAGTACCTTCGCGCCTCCCGGAACGCCATCGCGTCGATCGTCGCCGACTATCGCGCCACCGCGACCATTGACATCGCACATGACCAGGCCGACCTCGACGCCGGCAACCGGCTCACCATGCCGGTGACCGTCGTCCAGCAGGACTGGGGCCACCGGCTCGGGTTCGACGCCACCGGGATCTGGCGGCCGTGGGCCACCGACCTTGAACACTTCACCACCCAGGCGGGCCACTTCATGGCCGAGGAGGCTCCGGAGGACATCGCGACGGTGATCCTCGACCTGGTGAAGCGGTGAGTGCCGCGCGCGGGGGGTCGGTGTCGGCCTGACTCACCGGGGCTCCCGGTGTCGCGGTCCCCGGCCACCGACGGGTCGCGTGACGCCCGCCGGTCCGAGGATCAACCCGTCACGGCATGGGGAGCACGTCATCGACCGACTCTCCTCCGAAGCTGTGTCAGACCCTTTCGTCGCTGGTCACCGGCGTGACGGTCAGCTGAGTGAGGTGGTTGGCGCGGAGCGCGGTGAGTGTTCCGAGGGCGGCGATCGCCGCGAAGCCGAGCAGGAGGAGGCGTGCGGACGTGACGGTGGAAGGGCCGCCCAGGTTGACCAGGAGACCGGCGACCGCCGCACCGAACGCCGTCGACATGGTGAGTACCGTCGCGATCGCCGCGGCGGCCTTCTCTCCCTCCGCCTTGTCCGGTGTGCCGGCCATCGCGGCAACGGACAGGTGGGGCATGGCCAGACCGATCCCGGTACCGGCGAGGAGCAGAACGGGCAGCCAGGCGATGACCAGAAGGGTTGGTGCGTCGCCGTGCTGCAAGAGAGCCAGCACGGCGAGCCCCGCCGCAAGAAGACCGGGACCGGCCACCCGTAGCCTTCGAACCGTCCGCTGCCGACGTGCTGAGGAGCTGATGACCTGGCTCACCGACCAGCCGAGCGACAGGGCCGCGCCGAAGAACCCGGCGGCGGCCGGTGGCAGTCCGCCCAGGCGCTGACCGAACAGCGGCAGGAAGATCTCCACGGCGACACCGGCCGCGAGGAACACGATGGTCAGATAGACCCACCGCACAGCGGAGCCGGTTTCATAGGTCGAGCGGGGCAGGACCTGGACCTGACTCCGCTTCTCCGTCACCACGAACGCCACGACCAACGCCAGTGCCAGCGCGATGAACACCCCCGCCATGACCTCGTTCGAGAGGATCCCGGCGACACTCACGGCACCCGCGGCCCCGATGACCAGCACCGACGAGCCCAGCGGCACCGGCACCGCCACCGCCTCGGCGGGGTCGCTCCCCGGAAGCACCCGGGGGACGAACGCCGCCATCACCGCGGAGGCGACAGCCAGCACGACGAAGGCCGTTCGCCACGATCCGAACTGGGCGAAGAGCCCGCCCAGAGCCGGGCCGACGAAGTTGCCCAGGCCGAACATGGCGGAGATCAACGCACTGCCCCGCACCCACAGTTGGCGCGGCAGTGCCGAATAGATCAGTGCGAACCCCAGACCGGTCAACAGGCCCGCCCCGAGTCCCTGCGTGCCCCGGCCGACCAGCAGGACCGGCATGGACGGACTCGCCGCGCAGACAACCGAACCGACGGTGAAGACGCCGAAGCCGAGCAGATAGGAGCCGACACCACCGCGCCGGGAAAGGGTGCGGCTCACGAGCATGGTCGCGACGACCTGGGCGGTCAGGAAAACGGTCATGCTCCACGCGTAGAGGCGTTCACCGCCGATGTCCGCGACCGCCGTCGGCAGCAGGCTCGCGGCCAGGTAGATCGTGACGGCGCCGATGAGTACACCCCCGGCGAGCACCACGGCGGTGCCGACATGGCTGCCGAGTTCCCGCCACGACCCGACGCTCCGACTGTCGTCCACTGATGAACTCCGTCCCTTGATCGGCTACTCGCGGGCATCATGGCGGGGCGGGGAGACCCGGTAATCCGGCATATCGGACGTGATCTGTCTCACATTGACGGGCTGGCGTGGCTTCGCGTACGTCGTCGCCGGAGCGAGCCGGGCCGGACTCCGCTCACGCTCCGCCTCCCTCTCCGCGCAGAGCGTGTCCATTGCCCGTGATGCCGGGCTCTCCCGCCGCCGGAGCCCGGCCGCATCGGCGCGGCGCCGGGCGATGGTGCCGGGCGTAGCGTGGGTGTATGGCAACGATCCGCGGTCGGCCGGCGCGGCTGCGCGGGGACGAGCGGGGCTGGCTGCGTGGAGCGGAGCCGCCACGCTGGGTGCGGGTGCTGCCCGTCGCCCTGTTCGCGGGGGTGACGGCGGCCACCCTGATCAGCCGAAACGCGCTGGACATCGGATTCCTGCTGGGGGCCATCCCGCCGCTCACCGTGCTGAGCTACGGTCCGCTGGCCACGGGGGTGATGGGCGCCCTCGTCGTGACCGTGATGAACGTGCCGAGGACGCATCTCAACCAACCCGGGAACACCGATCTGCTCACCCTCGTCTTCGTCGTGCTACTGAGTGTGTTCGTGTCCTATGTGCGCAGTCACCGGGACGCCCAGCTGGTCACCGAGCGGACGGTCGCGGAGGCCGTACAGCGGGCGGTGGCACCGCCGCTGCCGGACCGGGTCGGGGACATCGGCTGCTCCGGGCTGTACCGGGCCGCCCAGCACGGGACACTGGTCGGCGGGGACTTCTTCGACGTGCGAGAGGGTCCGTACGGGGTGCGGGCCGTGATGGCCGATGTACAGGGCCACGGACTGGCCACGGTCCCCACCGTGGTGTCGCTGCTGGGCGCCTTCCGGGAGGCGGTGCTCGACCAGCCGGATCTGGCGGGGGTCGCGGCGCGGATGGACCGCAGACTGACGGTGGACTCCTCGGGTGCGCGCGACTCCGAGATGTTCGCCACCGCCGTACTGATGGAGTTCTCCGCCGATGTCCGCTCGGTGCGGATCGTGGTGCGCGGCCATCCACCGCCCGTACTGCTGCGGGACGGACAGGCCCGGGAGATCGCCGTCACCTCGGGGATTCCGCTGGGCATCGGCCGGTTCGGGGGCGACCCGCCCAAGGAGATCACCCTGGGACTGGGGCCGGGCGACCGGCTGTTCCTGGCCTCCGACGGGGTGTGGGAGGCCAGGGGCGACTCCGGCGACTACTACCCGCTCGCGGCGCGGCTGCGGGCGTTCGACGGCGAGGACCCGGCCGTGCTGACCGCCCGCATCTGGGCCGACCTGCTGGAGTACTGCGGCGAGGTCGGGGACGACGCCACGATGCTCGTCCTGACGCCGCTGCCCGTCGAGCCCTGACGGCCCCGGCAGGCCGCGCGGCTCGCCCTCACAGGCCCCGTGTCCCCAGTACCTCAAGACCCCATGCCGCAGGCAACGCATCGGTGAGCAAACCAGTCTGCACTCACATGAAGATCTCTTTCCTCATTCACAACGCCTACGGGATCGGAGGGACCATCACCACCACGAACAACCTGGCCGGCGCGCTGGCCGAACGGCATGAGGTGGAAATCGTCTCGGCACTCCGGCACCGCGAGAACCCGAACGTCCCCACACACCCGCGGGTAGGGCTGCGCCCCCTCGTGGACCTGCGGTCCGAGCGGGAGCACCCGCTCCATCTGACACCGGCGAAGGTGTTCCCCACCTACGAGTACCGCTACCGGCAGTACAGCGCCCTGACCGATCAGCGGATCGGGGAGTTCCTGGCGGCGACGGACGCCGATGTCGTGGTGGGGACGCGGCCGGGCCTCAACGTGCACATCGCCCTCCAGGCGCCCACCAGAACCGTGCGGGTCGGACAGGAACACCTCACCCTGGACAACCACCCGCCCCGACTGCGCCGGGTGCTGCGCCGGACGTATCCGCGCCTGGACGCCCTGACCACCGTCACCCACGCCGACGCCACCGCGTACCGCAGGAAGATGCGACTGCCGGGCGTCCGCGTGGAAGCGCTGCCCAACAGCGTCCCCGATCCCTCGCTCCCGCCCTCGGACGGCACGGCCCCGGTGGTGGTCGCCGCCGGCCGGCTGGTCCCGGTGAAGCGGTACGACCTGCTCATCGAGGCGTTCGCGGCGGTGGCCGCCGAACATCCCCACTGGCAGTTGCGGATCTACGGAAAGGGCGAGGAACACGACCGGCTGAGACGGCTCATCGAGGAACTCGGCCTGTACAACAACGTGTTCCTCATGGGCGTCGCGATCCCCATGGAGGCCGAGTGGGCCAAAGCGTCGATCGCCGCGGCGACATCGAGCTTCGAACCCTTCGGCATGACTCTCGTCGAGGCGATGCGCTGCGGACTCCCCGTCGTCAGCACCGACTGCCCGCACGGCCCGGCCGAGATCATCGCGGACGGCGAGGACGGCACGCTGGTCCCCGTCGGCGACCGCGCGGCCCTCTCCGCCGCCCTGCTCACCCTCGTACGGGACGACGAGACGCGCCGCCGGATGGGGCGCGCGGCACTGAAGAACTCCGAACGCTACGCCCCCGGCCCGATCGTGGCCCAGGCGGAGGACCTCTTCGGCGCCCTGGCCACGGCGAGAGCGGCGGGCCGTCCGGCCGCCACGCACACCACCGGCATCGACGGCACGCTCGTGGCCGGCGGCTACGCGGCCCGCGACGCCGCCTACTCGGCCGCCAGCACCATCCTCAGGACCGTACGGAAGGCGAAGCGATGACCACCGACCGCGGCGAGAGCGCCGAGAGTGCCGCGAGCGTACGGCCGTCCGGTCAGCAGCCTGCCGCCGGGACCGCGCGTCCCCGCGCCCACTGCACGGTGGCCGGCGACGGCCGTATCGCCCTGCGGATCACCACGCCCGTCACGCCCGCGCCCACGGCCTCCCGCCCCCGGCTGCTGCTGCGTCTGCGCCCTCCGAAGGGCCGACCCGAGCAGGTCAAGCACGTGTTCGACCTGGAACCGGCGGACGGCCCCGGCCACTGGCGGACGACCATCGAACCGGAGCCCACCCTGGAGGAGGGCCGATGGGACCCCTACCTCCTGCCCGCCGCCGACGACCCGGCCACCGACCCGGCCGACACCTCCCGCCAACGGCTCCTCCCCGGCGTCCGCGATCTGCGCGCCCTCATGACCGGCCGCACTCCCGGCGCGACCCCGTCACCGCTGGCGGTCCGTGTCCCGTACGTCACGCTGGACGGCTACCTCGCCCTGCGTACCTGGCTGCGCACGGCGCACGCGGAGGTGGACCGCGTCCGTGTGACCGATGCCGCGCTGTCCGTACAGGGCCGGCTCTTCGGCGCCGACCTGGGCGCCGGAGCGGTGGCCCTGCTGCGCCGCCGCGGAAAGGACGGCCCGGTGCGGGAGGCGGAGTTGACCGCCCAGGACGCCCACAGGTTCTCCTTCACCGCCGCCTACCAGGACCTGCTCGACGCACCCGGCACCGCCGGTCCCGGCCTGTGGGACGTCTTCGTACGACCGTCCGCGGACACGCCCCTGGTCCGTACGGCCCGGCTCCTGGACGACGTCGCCGACCGCAAGAAGGTGTTCGTGTACCCGTCCTCGACACTGGACGCCCTGGAGGCACGCCCCTACTACACGGTCGACAACGATCTCGCGGTGGAGATCACCGGCGGCTGACCGGGGTGTGAGACACCCCGGCGGTGGCGGCGCGGGCCGGGGCAGCCGTCAAGGACCGGTGACGCGGCGGGAGGCGGGGAGCGGGTGCCGCCGCCGAGGCGTCTGGTGGGGCTGCTGGCGGGTGTTGGGGCGTGTTGCCCGGTATGAGCGCCTGTGCGCCCTGCACGCACTCTGCCCCGATCCCGCGGGTACGGCGCATCGTCGGACCCGTGGGGGATACACAGGAGCAGGAGTGCGCGGGGCGTGGTGACGGCAGCGCCTGCCCGTACGGGGCGGTGCTGACGATCGACGTGGGGCCGGTGGAGTACCGGTGCGACGAGTGCCGGCACTACTGGGAGCTGGACGAGACGGAGCCGGAACGCCGGGCGGGTGCGGAGGACTCCCTGACCCAGCCGCTGGGCGACCCGGGTGAGGCGGGTGAGGGCGCCGCGGCGTAGTGACGCCCGGTGGGTGTCCGCGTGGACGGCACGACGGAGATCACCCTGGAGACCCTGCACAGGTACGCGTCCGGACAACTGGCCCGCTACAAGCTCCCCAAGCGCCTCAAGATCGTGCCGGTCGTCCCGAGGAACGCGGCCGGAAAGCTGGACAGGGCCCGCGCCCGGCGCCTGGCCGACGAGGCGAACTGACGATGCTCACCGTCCCGGCCCTGCCCGCGCTGGACATTCCCGGCCCCTGGCGGACCACCGTGGAGTCACGGACACGCTTCACCGCGCGCGCCGTCCGGCGATGTCATCGTCCAAGTGGAACCCTGCGCGGTCGGCCGCCTCCGCGACGCCTACCCCGAGGGCGCCCGGGACGTGGAACTCCTGCTCACACCCGCCCCGCACAGGAACCTCCTGCCGGACGTCCTACGATCCGCGGCGCACGCCGTCCGCGCGGCGGACCCCGAGTGCCGCCGCGTGGTCTACGCCATACCCGAGGACGACCGCCCCTCGGCCGAGGCCGCCGCGACCGCCGGCTTCCGGTACGTCGTCGACATCGACCTCCGCGACCGCCACCTGAGCCCCACCTGTCGGCGAGGGGCGGGGAACCCGTCGACACGCGGAGCCCAGAGGCGGTACGGAGGGCGGCCCCCGTCACCGCATCGGCGGGCCGTGACCGTACCCGGGCCGCAACCCGTGACGGCAGGCGGCTGTGGCGCGTTTCGTCAGATGTGCACCAAGAGCCGTACAACTTCTCCCTAACAACAAGTGTCTGGTACGGCAACAGCACTTGTCCCATGGAGGGATATTTTGATCAAGGTAAGCGTTGTTGTACCTATCTACAACGCTGGTTCCTACATCGAGCGTTGCGCGCCCTCGCTCGTCAACCAGAGCCTCGGGGCCGACGCGTACGAGGTCGTGTACGTCGATGACGGGTCGACGGACGACTCGGCCGAGCGTCTCCGGCGGCTGGCCGAGGCGCATGCGCACGTCCGGGTCTACGAGCAGGAGAACTCCGGCTGGCCGGGCAAGCCGCGCAATGTGGGGGTCGACCGGGCCAGGGGGAAGTACGTCCAGTTCGTGGACCAGGACGACGAGTTGTCGTACGAGGCGCTGGAGCGGCTGTTCGCCCTGGGGGATCGTAACGGGTCCGACATCGTGCTGGGCAAGACCCACGGGACGATGCAGGGGCCCAGCAATGTGTTCAAGCGGACGGTCGAGCGGTGCACCGCCGCCGACGCACCCCTGTTCGAGAGCCTGACACCGCACAAGATGTTCCGCCGGGACTTCCTGCGGGATCACGGGATCCGCTTCCCGGAGGGCCGCGTCAGGCTGGAGGACCAGCTGTTCATGGCCCGCGCCTACGTACGCGCGAAAACGGTGTCGATTCTCGGCGACTACCCCTGCTACCAGTGGAACCGGCGCGAGGACGGTGGCAACAACAGCAGCCGCCGCGTCACCGCCGACGACTACTACGGCCACCTGGACAAGGTGGTGGAGGCGATCAAGGAGGGCACCCAGCCGGGCGACCTCCAGGACCGGCTGCTGCGCCGTTCGTTCCGAGTGGAGCTGCTGCGGCCGGTGAGCGAGCCACGGGTGCTGCGGCGCACGGGCAAGGATCTGGAGGAGTACTTCACCACCGTCCGCCGGATGGCGATGAGGAGCTACCCGCCGGGGGTACGTGATGGGCTTCCGGCGATCAGCCGGTTACGTGCGGAACTGCTCGTGCGGGACCGGCTGGACTCCCTGATCGAACTCGCCCGCCGCACCGAGCGGATCACACCGCACGTCGAGGTGGACGACATGCGCTGGCGGAACGACAAGCTGGTGATCCGGACCCGGATCGGCATGATCCGGGCCGACGGCCGCCCGCTGACCCTCGTCGAGCGCGGCGGACGGATGCTGCTCGACCCCGAACTCCTCGACGGCATCGAGGGAGCGGAGGGCTGGGAGGTCCCCGATCCCTTCTCGCACGCGTACGGGGAACTCATCGTCCACGACACCGCCAAGAACCAGTGGTGGTTCCCCGACGGGGAGTTGGCACCGGAACTGGAGTCGCTCGGCGGTGGCCGCCACCGGGTCGTGGTCGCCGGGGAGACGGTCATCGACCCGCTGACGCTCACCGGTGCCGGGCCCATGACCCCCGGCACCCACCAGGTCTGGGTCGGCGCACAACTGCTGGGTGTCGGCCGTCGCCCCCGACTGGTCCCCACCCGGGGCCGTGCGCGTATCTCGCTGGGCACCGTCGCCGTCGGCGTACCACCGCGCCTGGTCTCCCCGACCTGGACCGGGCCCGGCGGCCAGTTCGAACTCGCCGTCAGCGGTCCCGACCGGATCGGCACCACCCGCCGCCTCCTGCTGCGGACCGCCGCCGACCACCGCGTCCGCCAGGGCTACCGCTCGGTGGTGCGACGCCTCCCGCGCGGCGTGAAACAGAACATCCGCGCCGCGGCGCGCCGTGCCGACGGGTGGATGCGGCGGTAGCGGGGGCGGGGGGGAGGGAGGGAACGGGGCCTGTTGGTCGTGCAGTTGCGGGCGGATGCGCGTAGTTGACCCCGTGGTGGTGGGCCAGGTGCGGCTCGCGGTCCGAGGGGCGGGCAGCGGCCGACATAGTCGCACCGCCAGGGGCAGTGTCTGCGGGGCCGCACGCAACCGGGTGGCCCGCAGGCGCGTCCAGGCAGGCAACGACGCCCACCGAGAGGTCCCCTCCGTGCTCGCCCTGCTCCGCAAGACGGCCCTCGCCGTGCTCATCGCCGTGGCCCTGGTGATCCTGGTCGCCCTGATCGACCCGGTCTACGCGCTGATCCTCGCCGTGCTGCTCTTCATCATCGGCACCTGGGTGGTCCACTTCGCGCTCTCCCACCGGGAGCCGCAACCCCCGGCCGACACCTGGCGCCGGGACGACCACCGCGGCCCGGGGCAGTTCTCCCGACGGGCGTCCGCGGTAGGGGTGGTGTTCGCCGCCGACGTCCGTGCCGCCCCGGATCCGGGACACCGCCGACACCGCCTCAGATGGGACTGTTCGGCCCGCAGCCCCGCAGATGAACGCGATCACCTCGTCCAGCCGGGGCTCTCTCGCCATCCAGTCCACTGGACATCTCCGCGCGCGGGCCGTCACCTCCGGCCACCGGGCCGGTGCCCGGCGGGCCATGCCGTACCGCCGGGCAGCCGCCGGTCAGTCCTTCAGCGGGATGCTCAGCGGGAAGGCCATCTCGAAGCGGTGCTCGGCGAAGCGCCATATGCCGTCCGCGCCCTGCTCGCACTGGCCGTGCACCCTGCCCACCCGCAGCTGTACATGGGTCTCGGACACCGTCGGCTCGAAGGCGTAGGTGGTCATGACCGCCTCGGACCGGGCACGGTCCGCACCCTCCGGAAACACCTGGAGGTTGGCCCAGGTGTGGCAGGTCCGCCGCCGCAGGTCGGTGAACCGGCCCCCGTAGAACTCCGCCACCGCCGCCCGGCCCCGCAGCGCCTCACCCGTCGGGGGAGAGAAGGAACAGTCGGTGGTGAACAGCGCGGCGACCTCCTCCGCACGCTTGCCGTCGATCGCGGCGCCGAAGCTGGTCAGCAGGGAGCCGATGCCACGGTGAGCGGCGTCGGCGGGTGCGGCGGAGGTGCCGAGGTGGGGATCGGGCGGGGTGAGAACCATCGTCGGTCGTCCCTTCTGGTACTGCCCTGAGATGGGCCGGATGCCGTGCACGGTACCGGCGACGGGCGCCGCGGGCGTCGTCCGGAGAACATCCCGGCAGGAGCATTGACCCTAAGTCACCTAGTGACTTAGTCTGAGCCACGTTACAGGCCGAGCCGCCCGACAACCACTGCCCGGAGCCCCGCCCGGCTCCACCACCCGCACCCCTCTTCGCCCGCTGACGGCACCCCTGTGTGCTGCTGCGGACGGCCGCGCCGCACGTCTGCGGCCCTCCCACGCCCGCCAGTTGCACACCGGGCGACCCGACACGTCGGCGCCCGTGGCCGACCACGGAGGATGCACCCATGACGGATGACATGAACAACGAACCGAAGTTCCGGAGATTCGACCGTGGCCGGGTCGCCGACCGGATCATGGAGGACCTGCGCAACCAGATCCTGACCGGCACCCTGACCGACGGATCGCGGCTGCCGGCGGAACGCGAACTCGCCGAACAGTACGGGGTCAGCGGTGCCACCGTCCGTGAAGCCGTACGTGCCCTGACGACCATGGGCCTGGTCAGCGTGCGCCACGGCAGCGGCTCCTTCGTGACCGCGTCGGCGGACCGGATGATCGCCGAGTCGATCGCCTCGGCGATCCAGCTGAAGCACGTGGGCGCCCCCGAGGTGCTCGATCTGCTCGGCGTGCTGAACGCGCGCGCCGTGGAGACCGGCGCCACCGACGCCTCCGACGAGGAGATCGCCGCGCTGCGCTCGGCCGCGGAGAAGCTCGCGGTGGTGACGGACGTGGAGGAGACGGCCGCCGATCTGCGACGGTTCCTCCACCGGCTGTCCGACCTCTCGCGAAACGCCTTGCTGTCGACGCTGTGCCGGTTCTTCTCCGAGGTGCAGGTGGAACTCGCCTTCGCCCTCTCCGGAGGACCCAACCTCGCCGACTGGCAACGCAACACGGGCGCCCTGCACGCCCACCGCATGGCCGTCGTCGAAGCGGTCGAGGCCCGCGACGGCGCGCGGGCGGCGGCCATGGTCCGGGCCTACCACACCCGGGCGCTGGAAGTGGTCACCGCCCGCCCCCGCGCCGACGGGGCCACGCTCTCCGATCCCCAGTTCTCCCAGCTCATCGCAGCCCTGATCGACACCCGGTTCACCGCGACCGCACGGTGACCGACTGACCCCCACACCGCCCGCAGCGCCGCCCGGCCACCACAGGCCGCCGCGCACCGGACCGTGAGGGCCGCCGAGCGGCACCCCGCCCAGCGGCCCTCAGGAGGAACACCACTCAGCAGGACCAGACATTTCACCGAGGAGACCCATGTCCCGCCAACGGATCAATGACGATTCCGCGACCCCCAGCAGAGGCAGCACACGCGCCGTGGCGATGGTCATCGCCCTGTGCGGCTCGGTGGCCCTCCTGGACGGGTTCGACACCCAGGCGATCTCCCTCGCCGCCCCCGCGATCGGCGCCGAGTGGCATGTCGACCCGCATGACTTCGGCACCATCTTCAGCATCGGCCTGCTCGGCGGGCTGGTCGGCGCGATGGTCGCCGGAGTGATCGGCGACCGGGTGGGCCGTCGGCCCCTGGTGCTGTTCGGCGTCCTGGAGTTCGCCCTCCTCACCCTCCTGACCCCGGCCCTCGCCACCTCGATGGAATCCCTTGAGGTACTGCGCTTCGTCACCGGGATCGGCCTGGGCGCCGCGGTACCCGGCATCGTCTCCCTGGCGTCGGAATACGCTCCGGCCAAGTCCAGGGCCACCATCGTCGGCCTGATGTGGTGCGGCTTCCCCATGGGCGCCGTGATCGGCGGCCTGCTCGCCGCGTGGATGATCCCGGCCCTCGGCTGGAAGAGCCTGTTCTACGTGGGCGGCGTGGTGCCGCTGCTGGTCCTGGTGGTGGCCTTCGTCAAGCTCCCCGAGTCCGCCCGCTTCCTCCAGGTCCGCGGCGACACCGCAGGCGCGGCCGACGTACTGAACCGACTGGGCATCGACCCCGCGACGGCGGTGGAGGAGGCCCAGCACGACAGCGCCCCCAAGTCACCCATGGTCGACCTGTTCCGGCAGGGCCGGGCCAGCGGCACCCTGCTGCTGTGGGCCGCCATGTTCTTCACCCTGCTGATGGCGTACTTCCTGACCGTCTGGCTGCCCACCATCGCGGCCGGTGCCGGGATGAGCAACGCCCTGCTGGCCGTGTCCGCGCTCAACCTCGGCGGCGTCATCGGCTGTCTGGCGATCAGCAGGATCGCCGACCGCCTTGCCAGGCCCGCCCTGCTGATCGGCGGGGCCTACGCGGTCGGCGCGGTCTTCATCGCCCTCATCGGCTGGGCCGACGGCTCCGGCGGGCTGCTGCTGCTCGTCACCTTCGTGGCCGGTCTCGGCGCCATCGGCGCCCAACTGTGCACGGTCTCCCTGTGCGCGATCTTCTACGAGACCCGGCTGCGGGCCACCGGTGTGGGCTGGTCCATCGGCGCCGGCCGCTTCGGCGGCATCATCGGACCGATGCTCGGAGCCAAGCTGCTCGCCGACGGGGCGTCCCCCGCGACCATGTTCCTGGTGGCGGGAAGTGCCTCACTGATCTGCGGACTGGTGCTGTTCGCGTTCAGCCTGACCCGACGGCACCTCGCCGAGGCGCGGACCCCCGTACCGGTCCCCCTTGAGAACAAGGCTGTCACGTCCTGAGTGTCTGGAGAAACCCCATGAAGATCGTTCCCTTCGACGAGAGCAACTGGAAGAAGGACCACCCCACCGGAGCCATCGCGTTCCAGCACATGCTCAAGGGCGACCCTGAGTCCCGCGAGAACTTCATGTACATCCTGGGCCGCCAGGACGCCGACTTCGCGATGCCCCGCCACCGGCACAACTTCGAGCAGATCCGGCTGCCCATCGTGGGTCCGATGAACATCGGCCGGGGCCAGGTCCTGGAGGTGGGCCAGGTCGGCTACTTCCCGGAAGGGCTGTCCTACGGGCCGCAGGACGACCCGCTGGGCAAGGCCGCCCCGGGCGAGCGCCTGTCACTCGTCCTCCAGTTCGGCGGCTCCTCCGGCTACGGCTTCATGAGCATCGAGCAGCGCCGCAAGGCGTGGGACGAACTGCTGGAGAGCGGAGGGAAGTTCGTCGGCCCCTACTACCACCGGCCGGACGGCAAGGTCCAATGGGGCCTGAACACCATCTGGGAGCATGTCTTCGGCGAGCGCCTCAAGTACCCCCGGCCGCGCTACAAGAACGTGCAGATCGCCGACATCAAGCGGTTCAACTGGCTGCCCGTGGAGGGCGCCCAGGGTGTCGAGAACAAGTTCATGGGGTCGTACTCCGAGCGGGGTGTCTGGATCGAGATGGTCCGCATCGCCAAGGGCGCCACCTGGACCTCGACCGACCCCCGGGCCCGCCGCCTGCTGGTGGTGCGCTCCGGTGAGGGCACCGCCGAGGGCCAGGACGTGTCCGAACTGACCGCCATCCAGGCCGATCCGGGCGAAACCCTGCGGATGACCGCCACGGAACAGCTGGAGATCTTCCTCATCGGACTGCCGCCGGTGGTCATCCCGCAGGCCGAGTCCGACGAGTACGACCTGGAGGAGATCCCGGGACATACTCTTCCGGACACCCTCCCGGAGCAGCCGGTTCCGCAGCGGGCCTGATATCTCTGGGGCCGACCGGCTCACGCGGCGTGCACGGCATCACCCCTTCGGTGCCGTGCGCGCCGCTGTCGGCTGGACCGGACCGGACACCGCGAGGTACCACGCGGGACCCGCAGGACCACGTACGAGCAGCACGAGGAACGGAAGAGAGAACATGCACCTTCGACTCAACGACGCCACCCGGATCGTCGACGCCGCGCTGGAGCACGGGCACACCCTGGGCGCCAGGCCGCTGACCGTGGCGGTCCTGGACGCGGGTGGCCATCTGGTGGCCCTCCAGCGGCAGGACGGCAGCGGGAACCTCCGGCCGAAGATCGCCGAGGCCAAGGCATGGGGCGCGCTGGGGATGGGGGCGGGTGGACGCAACCTCGCCGAGCGGGCCGCCGACGCGCCGGAGTTCTTCACCGCGCTCGCCGCCATCTCCGACGGCCGGATCGCCCCGGTGCCCGGCGGAGTACTGATCCGCGACGGCGAGGGCCGGGTCATCGGCGCCGTGGGCATCAGCGGCGACCACCCCGACAAGGACGAGGCGTGCGCGGTCCACGGCATCGAGACCGCCGGGCTCACGGCGGACGGCGGCTGAGCCACGGGGGCGCCACACGCACCGACGAAGGGGGGCCGGAGTATGCACTCCGGCCCCCCTTCGGGTGGCTCCAGCCGCTCTCAGCCGAGGCCGTCGGCGCCGATCCGTACGGCGGATTCGTCGAGGAGGGTGTCCGTGACGGGCCGGGGTGTGCCGGCCAGGTCCAGGACGGGGCTGGCCTCCTTGTACCAGGATTCGATGACGGCGTTGCCCCAGAAGTCGCGGCGGCGGTCGTCGTGGACGTTCCAGCGGTAGGTCTCGTGGTCGGGGTCGCCGGTGTAGTAGTCGGAGGTGTAGATCTCGACGCGGTGGCCGTCGGGGTCGCGGAGGTAGAGATAGAAGGCGTTGGAGACACCGTGGCGGCCGGGGCCGCGTTCGATGTGGTGTTCCTTGCGGAGCGCCCCGAGGATGTCGGCGGTGCGCAGCACCTGGTGGGATTCATGGGTGGCCACGCCGAGGTGGTGCAGCCGGGGTCCGGCGCCGCCGGTGAAGGCGACGTCGTGGACGGTCTGCTTGCGGTACATCCAGGCCGCGTACAGCTCGTGCTCGTCGCCCTCGATGGTCTCGGAGCAGCCGAAGCCCAGTGACGTGTAGTGGCGGTAGGCGGCGGGGATGTCGGGGGTGCAGATGTTGAAGTGGTCGAGGCGGGCGATCTCGGCGCCGCGGCGCAGGTCGTAGCGCTGGATGAGGCGTTCGCCGCGCTCGATGTGGTGGAAGAACTCGATGGGGAAGCCGAGGGGGTCGATGACCCGGACGGCGTCCCCGACCGCGTGGGTGCCCTGCCCGGCGGGTGTCCGGCGCACCGGGCAGCCCAGGCCGCTGAAGTACCGCTCGGCCTTGTCGACGTCCTCGGGGGTGCGGACGCGGTAGGCGAGATGGTCGAGCGCCGCCACCGGACCCTGGCGCAGGACCAGGGAGTGGTGGGTGAGTTCGTCGGTGCCGCGCAGGTGGAGGGCGTGGGAGTCCTCGTGCTGGACGTGGAAGCCGAGCATCTCGACCCAGAACCAGCGGGCCGCACCCAGGTCGGTGACGGCGAGCTGGGCGTAGGCCGAGCGGACGACGTCGGGGGCGTCGGGGTGGGCTCCCGCCGAGGGGGTGGGTGCGGTCATGACCGGGCTCCGAAGCGGGGAGTGTGGACGTGCCCCAGGGCGACGTGCACGATCTTCGACTCGGTGTAGAAGTCGATGCTGTGGGCCCCGCCCTCCCGGCCCACCCCGGACGCCTTGACTCCGCCGAAGGGAGTGCGCAGGTCACGAACGTTGTGGGAGTTGATCCAGAGCATGCCGGACTCGACGGCGTGGGCGATGCGGTGGCCGCGGCTGAGGTTGCTGGTCCAGATGTACGCGGCCAGGCCGAACTGGGTGGCGTTGGCCAGGTCGATCGCCTCGTCCTCGGTGTCGAAGGGGGCGACGGCGACGACCGGGCCGAAGATCTCCTCCTGGAAGATCCGCGCGTCCCGGGAGACATCGGCGAACACGGTGGGCTGGAGGTAGTTGCCCCCGCTCAGATGCTCGGGGCGGGTCCCGCCGGCCAGCAGACGGCCCTCCTTCCTGCCCAGGTCGACGTAGTGCATGACCCGGGCGTAGTGCTCGGGGTGGACGAGCGCGCCCACCTCCGTCGCCGGGTCCGAGGGGGGTCCGACGCGGATCGCCGCGGCGCGCTCGGCGAGGCGCCGGGCGAACTCCTCGTAGACGGGACGTTCGACGAGCACGCGCGAGCCGGCCGTGCAGCGTTCGCCGTTGAGGGAGAACACACCGAACAGCACCGAGTCGAGCGCCTCGTCGAGATCGGCGTCGGCGAACACCACCACCGGCGACTTGCCCCCCAGCTCCATGGAGGTGGTCTTGAGGTGCTGGGCGGACGAACGGATGATGTGGCGGCCGGTGTCGGTGGAGCCGGTGAAGGAGATCAGCGGCACCTCAGGATGGTCGACGAGGGCCTGTCCGGCCTCCTCGCCGATGCCGTGCACGATGTTGACCACCCCGGCGGGCACCCCCGCCTCGGCGAAGATGTCCGGCCACAGCGAAGCCGACAGCGGCGTCCACTCCGCGGGCTTCAGGACGAGGGTGCAGCCCGCGGCGAGCGCCGGGGCGAGCTTCCAGCTCTCCAGCATGAACGGGGTGTTCCACGGGGTGATCAGCCCGGCCACGCCGGCGGGGGAGCGTACGACGTAGCTGATCTGTTCCTCGCCCTGGCGGAAGGCCTCCTCCCCGAGGGCGACGATCACATCGGCGAAGTAGCGGAAGTTCTCCGCCGCCCGCCGGGCCTGTCCCCGCGCCTGAGTGATCGGCAGACCGGAGTCGAACGACTCGAACTCCGCCAGCTGCTCATGGCGGGCCTCGATCGCGTCCGCCACCCGGTGCAGGACGGTGGCCCGTGCGCGGTTCGACAGCCTGGACCAGGCCGGGAACGCCGCCCGCGCGGCGGCCACCGCACGGTCCACATCGGCGGCGCCGCCGGCGGCTGCGCGCGCATAGGCGGTGTTGCTGACCGGGTCGGCCACCTCGAAGGTGCGCCCGTCGGCGGAGTCGAGCAGGGTGCCGCCGATCCAGTGCCGGATGGCGTCGGGAAGACCAGTGGGTCGCATGACAAGGGGGCCTTTCAACGTCGGATCGATCTACGGGACCTGCGCCGGTCCGGGGGGAGAGAGGGGAGCTACGGGAGCGGGCCGATCTGGAGGAGCTACCCGACCGGGCCGATCTGGGCGGGCTACGGGACCGGGGCGAGCTGGGGAGTCAGGTCGCCGCCCTCGGCCAGCAGGGTGCGGATCCGGGCGATTCCCGCGTCGGTGGGGCCGGTCAGCGGGGGCCGCACATGGGCGGAGGCGATCCGGCCCTGCTGGTGCAGGAGCCACTTGACGGGTGCCGGGTTGGTCTCCACGAACAGCAGATCCACCAGCGGGTGCAGCCGGTAGTGCAGATCCCGGGCCGCGTCGAAGTCACCGGCCTCCCACAGCTCGTACATCCGGGCCACCGCCCCCGGGGCGATGTTGGCGACCGCGCTGACGAACCCGGCACCGCCCAGCGCGAGCAGCGGCAGGCACAGCAGCTCGATGCCGGACCACACCAGCAGCTCTCGCCCGCACGCGTGCAGCACCCGGGAGAAGTGCTCGAAGTCCTTCGTCGTCTCCTTCACCCCGACGAAATTGTCGAACTCGGTGAACAACCGCTTCACCGTCTCCGGGGAGATGTCGACCGCCGTGCGCGAGGGCACGTTGTAGGCCACGATCGGCAGATCCGGAAACTCCCGTGCCACCGTCGCGTACCACTGGTAGAGCGCCTCCTGGGTGGGGCGCGCGTAGTAGGGGGTGATGACCAGTGCGGCGTCCGCCCCCAGATCGCGGGCGGCGGCCGTCATCTCCAAGGTCTCGTCCAGCTTGTGCGACCCCGTTCCGGGCAGGAACGGCACCCGGTCGGCGATCTCCTGAGACACCGTCCGCATCGCGGCGATCCGCTCGGCCGTGCTCTGCGCGCTGGGCTCACCCGTCGACCCGCCCAGCGACACCCCGTGCGAACCCGACTCCAGCTGGAAACGGACGAGGGCCCGCAGACTCTCGTGATCGACCGCCCCGTCATCGCCGAACGGCGTCACCACCGGGGCGATCGACCCACGCACCGACGCCGGATCACTACGAAACTTCATCATCCACTCCTTGACCGTGATTGCGTGTGGTGTCCTGCCGGGCGCACCACTGCCGGTACGCCTCACGCCAGGCCGGGCCCAGCGGGTAGAGGCCGTCGATGCTCTGCCCCGCGTACACCTGCTCGGTGACGAACCGCTCCTGCCGCTCCTGTTCCCGGCTGTCGGCGATCAGTTCCTCGGCCAGCTCGGGCGGCACCACGACCACGCCGTCACTGTCACCCACCAGCAGATCGCCCGGCTGGACCAGGGCGCCCCCACAGGCGATGGGCACCCCCGTGTCCCACGGCACATGACGCCGGCCCAGCACCGAGGGATGGTCACCACCTCGGTACACCGGCAGGTCGAGCGCCGCGATCAGCGCGCTGTCCCGGATCGAACCGTCGGTGACCACCCCCGCCGCACCCCGCTGGAGCGCCCGCAGCGCGAGGATGTCGCCGAGCGTGCCGGCCGTGGTGTCCCGGCGGGCGTCCATCACCAGCACCTGCCCGGGACCGAGTTCCTCGATCGCGCGTTTCTGCGCGTTCATCCCGCCGCCGAACCGCTTGAACAGGTCCTCGCGCAGCGGCAGATACCGCAGGGTGTGGGCCACCCCGACCATGGACCGGCCCGGCTGGGTGGGGCGGACCCCGTCGATCGACATGTGCGGCAGCCCGTGCTTGGCCCGTAGCTGGGCACTGAGCGTGGCCACCGACACCGACCGCAGGCCGTCCGCGATCCGCTTGTCGAGCAGCGGCTTCGGCGCGAACGCCGCACCCCACGCTGCCTCCCGCTCCTCGGGAGTCGCCCTCGGCATGGCGCCGTACGGGGCCAGCGGCTCCCCCCGCACCACCTGACTGCGCAGGCGGCCGGTGGACAGGGTGCCGTCACCGACCTCGACCTCGACGGTGTCCCCGGGAACCACCACCGACGCCCCCGCGGGGGTGCCGGTGAGGATGACATCGCCCTCCTCCAGCGTGACCAGCCGGGACAGATCCGCCACCAGCTGTCCGAAGGGGAACAGCAGGGTGTCCGTGGTGTCGTCCTGCACCAGTTGACCATTGACCCAGGTCCGCAGCCGCAGCCCCGCCGGGTCGAGCGTCCGGGCGTCCAGCAGCCGGGGCCCGATCGGCGTGAACCCGTCGGCGCCCTTGGAGCGCAGGTTCGAGCCCCGGTCCGCATACCGCAGGTCGTACACCCCCGCGTCGTTCGCGGCGGTGACGTACGTGACGTGCCGCCACCCGTCCTCCGGGGCCACGCGGTGTGCCCGCGCGCCGATCACCAGGGCGATCTCCCCCTCGAACGCCATCAGGTCACACCCCTCGGGGCGCACCAGCGGCTCCCCGGAACCCGCCAGCGACGACGGGGGCTTCAGGAAGTACGACGGCTGCGCCGGAACCCGGCCCCGCTCCGCCACCCGGCTCGGATAGTTCAGATGCAGGGCGATGACCTTCGATGGCGTGCTGCCGAGCGGGTGCCCCATCAGCCGCGCGCCTTGTCCGTGGAGCCCTGCTCCGGGCCGCCCCGCCCCGTCTCGCCGTGCCGCATGCGTTCGCGCAACGACAGCAGGCCGTCCACGGCGTCCATGCCCGGGCTGGGCACTCCGGTACGGCGGGCCAGTTCCCTGACCGCACCGAGGATGGCGTCCGTCTCCAGACGCCGGCCACGGTCGGAGTCCTGGAGCATCGAGGTACGGAAGGCACCCAGCCGGCGGGCCACGTCGAGGCGCTCCTCCGCCGTCATGGCCGTCGGCACACCCAGCCTGGCCCCCACCTCGGCGGCCTCCGTGAAGATCGTCGCGCACAGGTCCCGTACGGCCGGCGTGTCCAGGATGTCGATCACGGTGGCCTCGGTCAGCGCGCTCACCGGGTTGAGGTTGACGTTGCCGAGCAGCTTCTCCCAGATCGCGGTGCGGATGTCGGTGTTCAGCTCGGCCCGCACCGGACCCTGCGACAGCGCCTTGGCGTACTTCTCGGCGCGTTCGCTGCTGCCGCCCAGCGGCTCACCGAGGATCAGCAGATCGCCGCCGGTGTGCGCGACCTCGCCGGGTGCCGGGACGGAACTGCTGAAGTGCGCGACGCCGGCCAGGACCCGCGACGGCGGCAGCAGTTCGAGCAACTGCCCCTCGGGGTCCACCGCGCGGATCACCTGGTCGCCCGGGGCGTCCTCGACGGTCGCCAGCAGCCACCAGGGCACGCCGTTGGCCACGACCAGCAGATCGGCACCCGCCGCGATCCAGGGGAGCACGGAGGCGACGGCACCGGGCAGATCCTGCGTCTTGACGCAGATGACCACCAGGTCCGGCTCGTCCAGCCGCGCGGGGTCGGCGGAGGCGGCCAGTTGGTGCCGTACCTCCTGCCCGCCCGTGCGCAGCAGCAGGCCGTGCTCCACGATCGCGTCGAGGTGGGCGCCCGGGGCACCCAGCAGGGACACCTGGGCACCGGACGGGAGGAAGGAGGCGGCCAGGGCCGCGCCGACGGCTCCCGGCCCCACAATCGTGATCTTCACGGACATCCCTCAGCTCTGGTAGGACGGGTCGATACGGTCGATCTTGCGGCGCAGCGCCTCGAACAGCGTGCGCCCGGCGCCGGTGCGGTCGCCCAGCTGGAACGACTCCTGGGTCGACTGGACCGCGGCCTCATGACTCACCTTGGCCAGCGGCTGCCCGGCGGACGCCGCCGCCAACTGGATCTCGCAGGCACGCTGAAGCGTCCACAGGGCGGAGAACGCGGCCGGCAGGGTGGGGCCGAGCGCCAGCAGCCCGTGGTTGCGCAGAATCATCAGATTGCGCTCACCCAGGTCGCTGACCAGCCGCTCCCGCTCGCCGGGGTTGACGGTGATGCCCTCGAAGTCGTGGTAGGCGACCATGTCGTGCAGTTGGGCCGAGTAGAAGTTGTCCGGGTCGAGGCCGTCGGCGAGACAGGCGACGGCGGTGCCGGCGGTGGTGTGGGTGTGCATGACGCAGTGGGCATCGGAACGGGCGGCGTGCAGCGCGGTGTGGATCAGCAGCCCGGCCTCGTTCACCGGCCACGGGGAGTCGGACAGGATCCGGCCCTCGTAGTCGATCTTCACCAGGTTCGACGCCGTGACCTCGTGGTACATCAGGCCGAACGGGTTGATGAGGAGGCTGCCCTCCTCGCCGGGAACGCGCAGCGTGATGTGGTTGAAGATCATTTCGACCCAGCCGAGATGGTCGAAGATCCGGTAGCAGGCGGCCAGTTCCAGACGGGCCTGCCACTCGGCGTCACTCATGGACGGGGGCGGCTGGGGGACGGGCGGATGCGCCGCGAGAGTCACCGTGGCTCCTTCGGGTCGGGCGAGGGCGAGGGTGGGGGTGGGGCGATGCGAGGGTGGGGGCGGTGGCGGGGGTGGGGGCCGTGCTGGACGTGACCCGTGACGACGGGGGACAGCTGGGGAGAGCGGCTCACCACGAGCATCGGACTTCCACGCTCCTCGCGGCAATGGCGGAACGTACACTGAAGGCCCGCAGCCGATGTCGGATCCGACATCGGGCGCCGGGATCCGCCAAGTGTCTGCCATGAGGGAGGACCCATGCCGCCACTGTCGCTGCGGCGCCTGGTGGGCGCACTGCCCCAGGGCGCGGTGACCTCATTGACCGAGGGCGGGCCCGAGGTGGTCACCGGGGTCGACCTGCTGGACTGCCCGGACGCCGTCGGCGGCCTCCCGCCGGGGCTGCTGCTGCTCGGCGTGGGCCTCGACCCCGGTGGTACGGCGGCCGGGGAAGCCCTGCGGACAGCGGCGCGCTGCTCGGCCGCCCTCGCCGTCAAGACCCCGCTGCCCGCCGCCCCCGCCCTGCTGGAGCAGGCCCGCCGCGAGGGGGTGGCGGTGCTCGCCGTGGACCCCCAGGTGCCGTGGAGCCGCATCCAGCACATGGTGGGCACGCTGCTCGCCGCCCCGTCCGCCACGGTGGGCCGGGGCGGGGAGCGACCGGCCGGCGGCGACCTGTTCGCCCTGGCCGACGCCCTCGCCGCGATCGTCGGCGGGGCCGTCGCGATCATGGACGTCCACCGGATCGTCGTCGCCTACTCCACGCTCCCCGGCCAGCCCATCGACGACACCCGCCGACGCGGCATCCTGAGCCGGCAGGTCCCCGAGGACGCCGTGGCCGACCATCTGGACCGCGAACTGTGGCGGGCGGACTCCGTGGTACGCCATCACCGGCCCGGTGACCTGCCGCGGATGGCCGTGGCGATCCGGGCCGGCATGGACGTCCTGGGATCCCTCTGGGTTGCCTTCCCACCCGACGGCCCGGCCGGCGACTTCGAGGCCGCCCTCCGCGAGGCCGCCGGGGTGGCCGCCCTCCACATGCTCGCGCTGCGCCGCCAGATCGACGCCGACCAGGACAGCCGGAACCAGGCCCTGCGGGCCGCGCTTGACCCCCCGCGGCCCGGTAAGTCCCCGCCCGGTGAGCCCTCCGGGGCTTCGGCCGGGCTGCTGCTGCCGGGAGTGCTGGTCGGGTTGGCGGAAGCGTCGGTGTCCCCGAGTCCGACGGGGTCTCCGGAGTCGACCGCGCCTCGAACCCGGAAGGGGTCCCCGGATGCCCCCGCGCCTCGAACCAGGACCAGATCCACGGACTCGACCGCGCCTCCGAACCCGACCGGGTCCCCGACCGGTTCCCCGGACCCGACCGCATCACCAGTCCCGACCGCGTCCACGGCCCAGACCCCACGCCCGGCCCAGACCCCGCCCCCGGCCCAGACCTCACCCCTGCCCCCACCCCCGGTCCCGACGCCGCCCCCGACCGAATCCGCGCCCCGCACCACACCCGAAGAGGCCCGACGCCGATGCCGTGCCGATCTGCTGCGCCTGCTCGACCTGGTGGCCCTGGACGGGCGCTCCCTCGGCTACGAGCCCGCTGCGGCGGTCATCGGCGGGCGGCTGTACGCCCTGTTGCCGGCCGCCTCCGGTGCCGCCGTGCCCTTCGGTCAACTGCTGGACCACCTTCTCCAACGGGCGTACCGCGCCACCCGGCGCCGGTACGTCGCCGTGCGCACGGACGCCGATGTCGCCCCGCCGGGGCTGCGCATCGCACGCCACGACATCGACGCCGCCCTGGACCACCTGGACGACACCGGCGCCGAAGCGGGCCTGTACCGCATCGGCGACCTCCGCGCCGACCTGGTGCTGCGCCGGCTGCTGCGGACCGTCCGTGAACGGGCGGACCTGCGCACCGGCACCGCCGAGCGGATCGCCGCCCACGACGCCGAGCACGGCACCGAGTTCCTGACCACGCTGGCCGCCTACCTCAGGCACTTCGGCGAGGTCGCCCCCGCCAGCGCGGCACTGCACGTCCACCAGAACACCCTGCGCCAGCGGCTGCGCAAGGCCGAGCGGATCTTCGGCCTGCCCCTGGAGGACCCCACCCTGCGCCTGCTGCTGGCGGTGGAACTCGCGGCCGTACAGGGCGGCCCGGCCGGGAGGCCGCACGGCGACGGCCCGCTGCCCGGTACCAGGTGACGACGGAGAGACCATTCGACTCCGCGAAGCCACAGACGGCACCACTCGGGCAAGTAGCCTGCCACCACCCCGAACGACCGTCACCGGAAAGGCGGTTGATGCCGCCACATCCGACGGGACATAGCCTCTAGTCCGTCAGATCGAGACGTCGCCGACCGGCGAAGGCACGGCGCACGGACGCAGGACCATGAGTGAGTCCTCCAATGCCGCCGCCATGGCAAAGGGAAACCGGTCCAGCTCAAGACAGAGTTCTACGTCATCGGGATGGACCCCTTGACGCACACCCTCCGCCAGCTCGGCGGCGGCGCGTGACCCGGCGGCGCGGCGCAGGAACCCGGCAGCGTCCGTCCCCGGCGCGACGGCTCTCCGGGCGATGTAGTGAGCGCAGGCCAGATCCTCATCGGCCCGTCCGTCGTCGCCGGTGACCACGAACGTGACACCGTCACCCCCGCGTGTCCGCAGGACTTGAGCCGTCGCCTCCGCCACCACGAAGCTCGCGCACAGCACCAGCGACGCCTTCTTGACCGCGAGGGCCCCGACCGTCCCCGCCGTGGTCTTCTGCACAACGGTGCGTCCACCGAGGTCGGCCGACCGCAGCAGGCCGGGCGAGTTGACCAGGTCGAAGCCGGGCGCCCTCGGGCCGTCCTTGAGCGTCACCCACTCCGGGTGTCGAGCCTTGAGCGCCAGGGCTTCGTCCAGCGACCCGGCAAGAACGATCTTCTCCGCCCCCTGGGCGAAGACCCAGGCAGCCACGGTGAAAGCGCGCATGACGTCGACCACGACCGCCACCGACGGGGCCTCGGCGACCTCGGCGATGCCAACGAAACGAGTGTCCATTCCGTTCATGATCGCGCCCGCCCGCCCCGACGCGGCCGGGGAGTGCTCCACCTCACATGGTGATACGGCAGCCCACCAGCGTACGGGCGCCCATCGTGCAGCTGTTCCAACTGATGACCGTCCTCCCGATGCTCATCGTCTTCGTCCTGGCCCAGCACCACTTCGTGGAGGGCCCGTCGCACTCCGGCCTCAAGTGAGGGCCGGGGGGCGTCGGTTCCGCTCATTGATCGGGGTGACCGAGGGGACACGTTCAGGGCGGTACGATCCCTCATGGCGTCATGGAAGTCAGCGCCTGTGCCCAACCGTGTGCGTTCGGGTCTGTTCCTTCCTGGCGATCCGGGCCGCGCGGGCGAGCACCGCCCCGCTGGCCGCGTCCGCTCCTGGGATGTTTCAGAGCGCTCACTTCCGACAGTGCGCCGCCGGTCGGCGTCGATCCGCACTGCCCGCCCGAGCCCTGCCGATCAGCCGCCAACGGCTCGCAGGCTCTCCTTTGGAGACGACGTGAAAATTCTCCCCGAGATCTCCCGCACGCTCAGTGAGTACCTCCTCATCCCGGGCCTGACCACAGAAGACTGCACGCCGGACAACGTGGATCTCGGAGCGCCCCTGGTGCGTCACCGGGTAGGCGAGGAGCCGGCCATCAGGGTCGCCACCCCCATGGTGGGCGCCATCATGCAGGCGGTGTCGTCACCCGCGCTGGCCATCGCCCTGGCGCAGGCGGGCGGGCTGTCGTTCATCCACCAGAACCAGCGGATCGAGGACCAGGCCGCGGACGTACGGGCGGTGAAGCGGCACAAGGCGGGCTTCCGGACCGGCGAGATCACGGTGTCGCCGCGGACACCTCTCGGCGAGGTGGCCCGGCTGCTGGCCGGGGCCGAGCAGGGCGTGGCCGTGGTCACGGAGAGCGGGGAAGCGGATGGCGAGTTCCGGGGAATCATCGGCCGAGATGACTTCCATCTGGAGCGTCACGGAGCCCACGAGACCGCGGGCAACCGGATGCGGGGCCGCGACAGCCTGGTCACCACCTCCGCATCGGCCACCCTGTCCGACGCGAACGAGCTGATCTGGCAGCACCACCTTGACGTCCTGCCGGTGCTGGAGAACGGCCGGGCCGTCTCCCTGGTCCTCAGGAGTGACTACCAGGCCCATAAGACGTACCACCGTGCGACCGTCGATGCCGAGAAGCGTCTGCGGGTGGGCGCCGGTGTCAATTCCCGGGACTTCAAGGACCGTATCCCAGCCTTGGTGGAGGCCGGTGCGGACGTACTGTGTCTGGACTCCTCCGACGGCTACTCCGTCTACCAGGCGAAGACGCTCGAATTCGCCCGGGAGGAGTATGGGGACGACATTTCCGTCGGCGCGGGGAATGTCGTCGACGGACGCGCCTTCCGCTATCTGGCCGACGCGGGCGCCGCGTTCGTGAAGGTCGGGATCGGTGGCGGGGCCATCTGTACGACCCGGGAGCAGAAGGGCATCGGCCGAGGGCAGGCGTCCGCGCTGCTCGATGTGGTCGAGGCACGCGATGCCTACGCCCAGGAGACCGGGATGTATGTGCCGCTGTGCTGCGACGGGGGTCTGCTGAGCGATTCGCACATGGCGATGGCCCTGGCGATGGGGTCGGACTTCGTCATGCTCGGCCGCTACTTCGCCCGGCTGGACGAAAGCCCGTCGCGGAAGCTACAGATCGGCGGCCAGTGGTACAAGGAGTACTGGGGGGAGGGTTCGCGGCGCGCGCAGAACGCGGACCGTTACGGCCAGCGCGGGCAGCTGGTCTTCGAGGAGGGCGTCGACGGCTACGTACCCTACGCCGGAAGCCTGTACGACAACGTGGAGCGGACCCGGGCGAAGCTGACCGCGACGATGATCAGCTGCGGGTCGACGACACTGCCGGACTTCCACCGGGACGCGGTGCTGGTCGCGGTGTCCCCGGAGTCGTTCAAGCAGACCGGCGCCGAGATCGAGGTACGGCGTCCCGCGATCGACGCCGGGGAGTGACGTGCGCGCCGTCGGCCGGTCGGAGGCACCGGCGTTGTAAAAGCGGAGGTGCCCGGCCTTCTCGCCGATGAGTTCCGCGTCGTCCGGCGGTCGTAGTGTCGAAGGCCCGTTACCGAGGAGGACTTCTGATGCGCAGCGTGACTTACTCGATGAACGTCTCACTGGACGGATACATCGTGGGACCGGACGGCGACTTCAACTGGTCGGGGCCCGACGAGGAGGTCTTCAGCTCCTGGATCGACGAGATCCGCGAGGTCGGCGTCCACCTGCTGGGACGGCGGCTGTACGAGACGATGCTGTACTGGGAGACCGCCGACCAGGATCCCTCGTTCGACGACGCGAAGCGTGAGTGGGCCGCGCTCTGGAACGGGCTCCCCAAGGTGGTGTTCTCCACCACGCTGACGACGGTGCAGGGCAATGCCCGCCTGGCCTCCGACGGCCTGGCGGCGGAGATCGCGCGATTGCGGGCCGAGCCGGGGGAGGGCGACATCGCGATCGGTGGCGCGAGCCTCGCCGCCGAGGCGGCCGGGCTGGACCTGATCGACGAGTACCGGGCCAGGGTCTACCCGGTGCTGGTCGGCGGGGGCGTGCCGTTCTTCCCCCAGCATGAGCGCCGGGTGGATCTCGAACTCGCCGAGACCCGCACGATCGGACCGAAGGTCGTTCACCTCCGCTACCGCGTGGCGCGTTAGCCGGGCCGTCCGTCCGCCGAGCCTCAGGAGGAGCGGGCCGGGTAGACCGTCCTGGAGGACTTCAACGCCGCCACCCGGCACCTACTCGATCGGCAGCGACCGCGGGCCCGCATCGCGGTCGCTGCCGCTGTCGATATTTTGTGACCCCCTGTCGAGAAATTGCACGCACTCATCTTGTCCATGCACGGACAAGTCCCTAGGTTGATGCCCGCCCGCACCTCGAATCCCCCCATGCGAGGAACTCGTGAGCATCTCCAGACGATCCGTCATCAAATCCGCGGTCATCGCCACGGCCGCAGCCACCTCGACAGGCGCCTTGGCCACATCCGCCCCCGCCGCCGCCACCGCCGCCCCCGCCGCCTCACCCCCGGGCGACGTCGTCGGCAAGATCACCGTCGGCTACCAGGGCTGGTTCGCCTGTATCGGCGACGGTGCCCCCATCAACAACTGGTGGCACTGGAGCCAGAACGCCTCCCAGCCCCCGTCCCCCTCCAACACCACCATCGCCTCCTGGCCCGACATGCGGGAACTGACCCGGACCTACCCCACGGCCTATCCCAGCCTCGGCAACGGCCAGCCCGCCACCCTGTTCTCCTCCTGGGACCAGCAGACCGTGGACACCCACTTCCAGTGGATGCGCGACCACGGCTGCGACACCGCCGCCCTCCAGCGCTTCAACCCCTTCGGCGCCGAAGGACCCACGCGCGACGGAATGGCGCAGAAGGTCCGGCAGTCGGCGGAGACGTACGGCCGCAAGTTCTACATCATGTACGACGTCACCGACTGGACCGTGATGCAGAGCCAGATCAAGGAGGACTGGACGAACAAGATGCGGGCGCACACCGCGTCCTCGGCGTACGCCCGGCAGAACGGCAAACCGGTCGTCTGCATCTGGGGCTTCGGCTTCAGCGACCCGAAGCGCCCCTTCGCCCCCGCCCCCTGCAAGGACGTGGTGGACTGGTTCAAGGCGCAGGGCTGCTACGTCATCGGAGGCGTCCCCACCCACTGGCGCAACGGCGTCGACGACTCCCGCCCCGGGTTCCAGGACGTGTACCGCTCCTTCGACATGATCTCGCCCTGGATGGTGGGCCGGATCTCCGACGTCGCGGGCGCCGACCGGTTCCTGCGCGACCTCAACACCGCCGATCTCGCCGACTGCGCCGCCCGGGGGGTCGACTACCAGCCCTGTGTCATCCCCGGCGACCTCCAGTCCGGCCACCGCCGCCACGGCGACCTCATGTGGCGCCAGTTCTACAACCTGGTCGGCCTCGGCGTGCAGGGCTTCTACATCTCCATGTTCGACGAGTTCAACGAGGGCAACCAGATCGCCAAGACCGCCGAGACCGCAGCTCAGGTCCCGACCGGCTCCGGTATCCGCGCACTCGACGAGGACGGTACGGCCTGCTCGTCGGACTACTATCTCCGGCTCACCGCGGACGGCGGACGCATGCTCAAGGGGCAACTCGCCCTGACCGCGACCCGCCCCACCGTCCCCTTCCCGGGCGGCCCCCAGCCGGTCGGCGACCTGGCCCTGCGCCGTACCGTCACCGCCAGCGGACACACCCAGGTCTACGCGCCCGGCAACGCCGTCGACGGCGACCCCGCCACCTACTGGGAAAGCGCCAACAACGCCTTCCCCCAGTGGATCCAGGTGGACCTCGGGGCGGACCGGAGCGTCGCCCGCGTGGTACTGACCCTGCCACCCAACCCGGCCTGGGCCACCCGCACCCAGACCCTGTCCGTCCTCGGCAGCACCGATGGCATCACCTTCACCACCCTGTCCGCCGCATCGGGCCGCACCTTCAACCCGGCCACCGGCAACACCACCACCATCACCCTGTCCACCCCCGCGACCGTCCGCCACGTCCGCATCCACGTCACCGCGAACACCGGCTGGCCCGCCGCCCAGCTCTCGGGCCTGAGCGTGTACGGGCCCTGACCCGAAGGCCGGCCGCGTCCCGCACCCGGCGTCCCCCGGGACGGCGCGGCCGGACCATCGAGCCGTGGGCCCTGCGGCCGGCGGCACCCGGCGCGGTACGGCGCCCGGCGAAACGTGAGCAGCCATCGGACCGAACGGTGCTACTCGCCGTCCTCGGCCATCTCCCGCAGCAGTGGGGCCATCCGCAGCGGCACCACCTCCACCATGGACAGCATGGTGTTCGACCGGAGCACCCCACTGCACGACAGCAGCGCCCGAGTCACCCGGTACAGATCCGCGCTGTCCCGTGCCACCACCCGCAGCAGCAGATCCGCGCCGCCCGTGATCGCGTGCACCTCGCAGACCTCCGGCACGGCGGAGATCTCGTCAAGGGTGCGATGCCCGTCCACCTGGCCGATCTCCAGGGTGACGAACGCCATCACCGGCCGCCCGAGCCGCTCCGGCCGCACCCGTACGCTCGGCGGGGCGAGCGTCCCGTCCGTCTCCACCCTGTGCTGCCGGTTCTGGACCGTGTTCCTGGCCAGGCCCAGCCTGTCGGCGAGGGCCACCGTCGTGGCCAGCGGGTCCTGGTCGAGGGCGAGCAGAACTCTGGCCCCGGTGCGGTCCACGTTGCGCATGATGTGTCTCCCTGCCCGCCCACCCACGACGGATATGAGCATTCTGATCAATAAATCATCCAACTATTGCCCAGAATAGTTAACCCGCGCTCCCATCGACGCAGACCCGACGACGAGACCTGAGGACGAGACCTGAGGACGCAGATCCTGTCGACGGGCACACCCCATCGACGGTAGGAGGCAGCGACGATGCCCATCACGCCTGGTGAAGCCATCACCCTCGCCGAGCTGGAGCAGGATCCGTACCCGGTGTACGCACGGCTGCGGGCGGAGCAGCCGGTCGCCTGGGTGCCGGTGGCGCACGCGACGTTCATCACCCGGTGGGACGACGTCGTACGGGTGGCCCGCGACGCGGAGACCTTCAGCGCCGCCGTCCACGACTCCCCGCTCACCGAAGCGATCGGCCCCAACCTCCTGCACAGTGACGGCGAGTACCACGCGACACGCAGGGCCCCGCTCACGGCGGCCCTGCGGCCGTCGTCGCTGCTGCTGAACGCCGAGCCCGTGGTGCAGGCCCTGGTCACCGGGCTCATCGACGAACTGCGGTCCGGTTCCCGCAGACACGCCGATCTGATCCATGACTTCGCCGTGCCCCTGTGCGTCCGCACCCTGTGTGCCGTGACCGGCCTGCCCGCGAGGCTGCCCGAAGCGCAGGTGTGGGGCTGGATCGGCGCCATCACCACGGGCGCCGCCAACTACGAACGGGACCCCGCGAAGAAGGCCGCGGCCCTCGCCGCCGGTGCGGAGATCACAGCCGTGGTGAGGGAAGTCCTCGCCTCGGGGCCACCGCCCGGATCTCTCCTGGAAGGGCTGGCGGCGGCCGGGACGGAATCAGGCCCGATGACCCTCGCGGAGATCGTTTCCACGGTGCAACTCCTGGTCATCGGCGGTATGCAGGAGCCGCGCGACCTCTTCGGCATCGCCCTGAACGCCTGTCTGGCGGACCCCGGCCTCAAGGAGGAGGCCCGCGTCGGGCAGGGCGCGGTCACTCGGGTCGTGGAGGAGGCCCTGCGCTGGGGCTCGCCGGTGGGCACGCTGACCAGGCGGGTTCTCCGGCCGGTCGAGGTCGCCGGCGTACGGCTGCCCGAGGGCGCCGTTGTCGCGGCCGTACTGGCGTCCGCCAACCGGGACGAAGAGCACTGGGAGTCACCCGACACCTTCGACCCGCACCGGCAGCACAGCCACCACCTCGCCTTCGGCGGCGGCGTGCACGCCTGCGTGGGCGCACCGCTCGCCCGTACCGTGGTCACCACGGCGATCACCGAGATACTCGACGCCTTCCCCTCGATGCGGAGAACGGTCGAACCGCCGTACCACGGCTGGGAGTTCAGAGGACCGACCAGCCTGACCGTCGACTGGTCAGGACCGAGGACCTCAGGCCGCGCCAGCGTGCCCCGGCGGCCCCATGAACCCCTGAGCCTGACGGTCAGCCACGTCAGAGAGGAGGCGCCCGGTGTGCGCTCCCTCTGGCTCGCACGACCGGACGGCGCCGAGCTGCCCGCGTGGAAGCCCGGCGCGCACATCGACGTACACCCGCCGGTCGACGGCGGCGAGTCACTCGCCCGCTCGTACTCCCTGTGCGGAAGTGTGGGTGACCTCAGCGGCTGGCGTATCGCGGTGCGGTACGACGAGAACGGTCGTGGCGGTTCCCGCCGGATGCACGGGCTCACGGCCGGGGACACCGTACAAGTCCGCGGCCCGCGCAACCACTTCCCGATCCCGGACCGCCCCGGCTACCTCTTCATCGCCGGCGGCATCGGGATAACTCCGCTGCTGCCCATGATGGAGGCCGTGACGAAGGCGGGACGACCCTGGCGGCTGCTCAATCTGGTCCGCTCCACCGCTCAGGCGCCGTTCCGGGAAGAACTCGCCCGCTACGGTGACCGGGTGCAGTGGTGGGACACGGCCGAGCGGGGTCGCCCGGACCTGGCCGGCCTGCCCGTCGACGGCCACGAGGCCGTGCTGTGCTGTGGGCCGGAGGGCCTGATGAGCGAGGTGGAGCACCTGGCCGAGGACGGGCCGGCCTCCTGGCGGTCGTGCGAGGTGTTCGTGGAACGGTTCCGCCCCCGTCCGCAGGCCGCCGACGGTCCCGACCGTCCCTTCGATCTGCGCCTTGAACGCACCGGAGAGGTGGTGCGTGTGCCGTCCGGTCGCTCGGCGCTGTCCGCGCTGGAGGAGGCGGGGGTGCTGGTGCCCTCGACCTGCCGCGAGGGCACCTGCGGATCCTGCGAGGTCCGGGTGCTGGCCGGGGACATCGATCACCGCGACAGCCTGCTGACGCCGCAGGAGCGGGCCGGCGGGAACCTGATGCTCCTCTGCGTGTCACGAGCCCACGGCGAGGAACTCGTCGTAGACCTGTGAGCACGGTTCGCCCACAGGCGCCGAGACGATACGCAGACCCCGCCTCGCAGGGCGATACGGGCACAGGAGTGCCCGGCGCCTTCAGCTCAGGTGCCGTCCGTCCCGGTATCGCCCCCGGCGTCAGGCGCCTGCGGCCATCTGCTGGAGGGCGGGGGCGGGGAAGTCATGGGTGACCGCGGCTGCGGAGTATCCCGCGTCGACGGGCAGGTTGAGTCCGTTGACGTGGGCGGCGGCTGTACTGGTCAGGAAGAGCAGGACCTCACCCTGGCCACCCATGGGGCGGGCACTGCGCCCCCCGCACCCACCCCGACGGAGCCCTTGACCCTCACGTGGCGTCATGCCGCATTGTCGGTGGCGTGGAGAAACACCTGACCGTGGGACGTGTGGCCGGGCTGGCCGGTGTGAGCGTCCGCACGCTGCATCACTACGACGAGATCGGCCTCGTGCAGCCGTCCGCGCGGACCTCGGCCGGATACCGGGTCTACTCGGCGGGCGACGTGGAGCGGCTGCGCGAGGTGCTCGGCTACCGGCGGCTCGGCTTCGGACTGCGCGAGATCGCGGATCTCGTGGACGACCCGGCCACCGACGCGGTCGCGCATCTGCACCGGCTGCGCGGACTGCTGCTGGACCAGCGCGACCGCGCCGCCGCCATGGTGACGGCCATAGACAGGGAACTGGAGGCACGGGCCATGGGGATCAGGACGACACCGGAGGAACAACTGAAACCGTTCGGCGCGCAGTTGTACGAGGCCATCGGGTCCGCCTACCCGGCGACGCGACGCACCGAACCGCGGATCGCCGCGAGGGTCTGGGCCGCGCTCGGGGACGCACGGACGGTACTGAACGTGGGCGCCGGTACCGGCTCCTACGAACCCCCGGATCGTGACGTGACCGCGGTGGAACCGTCGGCGGTCATGCGGGCGCAGCGTCCCGAGGGCGCGGCGCCATGCGTGGCCGCCACCGCGGAGCGCCTGCCGTTCGGGGATCGGTCCTTCGACGCCGCGATGGCCTTCAGTACCGTTCATCACTGGCAGGACCCGATCGCCGGGCTGCGCGAGATGCGGCGAGTGGCCCGGCGCGTCGTGGTGTTCACGCACGACGCCAGTGACACCGGCTGGCGTCACCGGTTCTGGCTCACCCGTGACTATCTGCCCGAGGTCGTCGGCCTGGTGGCCGGACGGCCCTCGGTGGATCAGCTGGCCGGGGCGATCGGGGCCCGTATGGAGCCGGTGCTCATCCCATGGGACTGCGCCGACGGCTTCTTCGAGGCCCACTGGCGTCGGCCCGAGGCGTATCTGGACCAACACGTGCGCCGGGCGGTATCGGTGTGGACCAGAGTCGGGCCGGAGGCCGAGCAGCGGGCGGTGGACCGGCTGCGCGACGACCTCTCCTCGGGCCGGTGGGCCGAGCGCAACCGTGACCTCGTCGCCCTCGACGCCGCTGAGCTGGGTCTTCGCCTTCTCGTGGGCTGAACCGTGGGGGTGAGACTGAGGGAGGACCTGGGTGAGTTCCTGGCCGCCCAGTCGTTGGCCCTGGGCTCGATCGACGCGCAGGGCGCTCATTCCTTGGTCGCGCCCGCGAGCATCCCGGACACCAAGGTGCGCTGCGAGAAGAGGAACAGCACCAGCACGGGCATGATGGCGACGACGATCGCCAGGGCCAGTTCCGGGATGGTGATGTCGAGACCCGCACCGGCCACCGGGTTGAACGACGGGGTGGAGGTCAGCAGTTGGTTCAGGCCCACCTGGATGGGGAACTGCTCGCTCTTCGGCAGGACGAGATACGGCAGGAAGAAGTTGTTCCAGTTGCCGACGAAGCTGAAGAACGCGACCAGGCCGATCACCGGCTTGGCCAGCGGCAGCGCGATACGGGTGAAGAGCTGCCATTCGTTGCAGCCGTCGATCCGCGCCGCCGACAGCAGGTCCCTGGGCAGGCTGCTCCCGAAGTAGATGTAGACCAGGTACACGCCGAACGGGTAGAAGGAGAAGGGCAGGATCACCGACCAGACGGAGCCGATCAGATTGAACTGGTTGAGTTCCAGGAAGATCGGCAGCACCAGGGTGGCCTGCGGCATGATCATGGTCACCAGGGTGATCGTCAGCAGCGTCTTGCGTCCCCGGAAGTTCGTCAGGGCCAGCGCGTAGCCTGCCGGGATGCTGACAGCAAGGGTCAGGATCAGTGAACCCCCCGAGTAGATCGCCGAGTTGCGCAGCCAGGTGACCATCGCGCCGTCCTGGAAGGCGAACAGATGCCGCCAGGCGGCGCCGATCTGCTGGAACGATCCGAAGGAGAGCGGGTTGTCGCGGACCACTTCGGCCGCGGTCTTGGACGGCGCGAGCAGCAGCCAGATCACCGGCAGGACGAAGAACACCAGCAGCAGGGCCAGCAGCAGGCCCACAACGAGGAAGGAGACGACCCGGGAAGGCTGAGGACGCCGGCCCGTCGGCGCTGAGGAGAGGGAGAGAGTGGATTGCGTCATTTGTCATCCAGCTTGAACAGATTCGAGCGGGCGACCAGCAGTCCGGCGGCCACGAGTCCCAGTGCCAGCAGGTAGACGGAGATGGCGGCGGCGCCGTTGAAGTCGCCCTGTTGGAAGGCGTAGACATAGGCCAGCTGGTTGGGCGACCAGGTGGGGCTCACCCGGCCGAGACTGGCCGTCTGGAGCAACTGGGGCTCGACGAACAGCTGGGTGCCGGTCGCGAACGCCATGATCGTCATATAGACGATCCACTGCCGGATCATCGGGATCTGGATGTGCCAGGCGGTGCGCCAGGGCCCGGCGCCGTCCATCCGGGCGGCCTCCAGCACCTCGTCGGGGATGTTGTTGAGCGCCCCGTACATCACGACCATCCAGCCGCCGGCGCCGGTCCAGAAGGCGATCAGCATCAGGATCAGCGGCAGGTTGCCGGGCGAGAGCACGGCCGCGAAGCTGTGCATGCCCATGCTGTTGAGCAGCCAGGACACCGGGCTGACGTCCGGATCCAGCATGAACAGCCACACCAGTACGCTCGCGACCCCGGCGAGGGCGCCGGGAATGTAGTACAGGAAGCGGAACAGCGCCGACGTACCCGGCCGCACCCTGCTGCGCAGCACCACCGCGACGAGCACGACCAGGACGACCAGGACGATCAGCCACATGACCAGGTAGAGCAGCATGTTGGTGAAGGCAGGGACGAAGCGGTAGTCCTGGGCGACCTTCACGAACTGGTTGAACCCGGTGAACCGGCCCTGGTCGTTGGTGAGCGCCAGGTAGAACGAGTAGCCCGTCGGGAAGACCCCGAAGGCGAGCAGCAGGAGCGCGTATCCGGCGACGAAGAAGTAGCCCGCGGGGCCGGGGCCCCCGCGCCGCGGCTTGGTGCCACGGCGCAGGGGGGAGACGGCGACCCGCTCGGTCTCCAGCAAGGTCATTCGTTGACCACCTGGTATCCCTCGGCCTTCGCCTCGTTGCTGATCTCCGTCTCCCAGGCCTCCAGCGTCGAGGTCAGGGTCTTGCCCTCGGTCAGGGCCGGCAGGACGACACTGGACCAGGCGGTGGCGTCCGAGAACCTGGTGTTCGACCAGCCCGTCCACACCTCGCTCGCGGCCTCCTTGAAGGGCCCGCTCACATCATTGGCGAAGTAGTCACTGTTGGCGGGGTTGGCCAGCCACGCCTCGGCGGCCTGGGTGTAGGCCGGGTAGGTGGGCGCGGACGCCTGGTTCTCGTCGGAGGTGGTGAGCCAGGTGACCAGGTCCGTGGACGCCTTGAGGTTGGCACTGTGCGAGGACACCATCCACACACCGCCGCCGACGTTGCCGGTCGCGGCCGTGCTCTGGCCCTCCCACTTCAGCGGGGACGCCGCCGCGATCTGCCCCGCCGGGGTCTCGAAGGCGGTCTTGAACAGATACTGTCCGTACCAGGACGGGCCGTACGCCATCAGGACCTTGCTGCCACTGTCCTGTGCGAATCCCTGGCTGAAGAACCCCTTGGTGGTGACCGCGCCGGCGTCGATCAACCCGTCCAGCAGGCCCGCCATGTTGGTGCAGTTCGGGTCCTGGAGGTCGGTGCGCAGGGTGTCCGGCTCCGTCACCTCGAACGCCGGGCACTGGCCGGACCAGAAGTACGACTCATGGGAGTTGGTGTCGCCGACCGAGCCGACGAGGTAGCCGGGGTGGTCCTCGGCGACCTGCTTGCCGAGGGCCTCGTACTCCTCCCACGTGGTGGGGACGTCGTAACCCCACTTGTCCATGAGGTCCTTGTTGTACCAGAGGACGACCTGGGCGATGTCGTTGCGCAGGCAGTAGGTGTGATCGTTGAACTCGCACGGTGTGAGGGAGCCCTTGGCGAAGCCGTCCAGTGTGCTCTGCGGTACGAGATCGCCGTCCAGGGGCGCGGCGAAGGGCTGCGCGTCGGCCGTCGTGGGCTCGGACGCCCAGGTCACGTCGGTGGGGGAGCCGAACACCACATCCGGCCAGCCACTGCCCGTCCGGTCGAAGAGCTGCACCTTCGACTGGAGATACGTGGACCCGTCGGCGCCTCCGTCGTACGTGACGATGTCCATCTTCACGTCCGGGTTCGCCTTCTGGTACGCCTCCACCGACGGCAGCCGGGTCGAATCCGTCCAGACGGTGATCTGCGAGCCCTCCTGCTGCGTGACCGGCTCGAAGGCCGCTGCCGCCGAGGGGGAGTCGGTGGTGGTGTCGGCGCTGGCGCAGCCGGTCAGTACGGCCGCAGTGGCCAGGGAGAGCGCGATGGCGGCGGTGCGCAGACCGGGGCCGGTGCGGCGCCGGCCGGTCGTGGGAGATCCGGAAGACCTCATTGTCTTGCCTTTCTGGTTTCTTGCGGGGGACAGGTGGCACGCCTGATGGGGGGGTGCCGGCCGGTCAGCGCGGCTGCTCGACGTACGGCAGCAGTTCGCTGCCGTAACCGAAGTCGAGCGGGAGGGAGATGCCTGGGCCCGTGGGGGCGTGCACCAGGCCCTGGGCGTCCACATGGCGCTCGCGGACGACGGTCGCCGCGGTCACCAGGGACTCGTAGTAGGTGGTGTTGGAAATGGCCATGCACAGATGGTGGTTCGGGATGTCCGAACCATGTACCTCGGCCCGCAGGCGGTAGGCGTCGGCGAGGTGTGCGGTGCGCATGGCTCCGGTGATGCCTCCCCGCAGGGTGGTACCGGCCCGCACGCCGAAGGTGGCGGCGCCGGCCCGGATGAAGTCCGCGGAGTTCATGTGTGCTCCGTCGGAGGTCTCCGCCACCAGCAGCGGTACGTCCACGGTCGCCGCCAGCGTCCGGTACGCGGAGATGCTGAACTCGCGCATCGGCTCCTCGTACCAGAGGTAGTCGGCCTCCGAGAGCGCCCGGCCCAGGCGGATCGCGTCGGGCAGGTCGAATCCGGCCGACCCGTCGTACATGAGGGGGATCGACGGGCCGACGTGGTCGCGCAGTGCCAGGCACAGCTCGGCGTCCCGGCGGGCGTCGCCCCAGGCGTGCAGTTTGATACCGCGGTAGCCCAGTTCGAGGCACTGGTCCGCCACATCGAGGAACTCCGCGATGCTGGAGAACGTCGAGGTGGAGGCGTACGCCGGGATCGACTCCCGGAAGCCGCCGAGCAGGCGCCAGACCGGCTGGCCGTGGTACCGGCCGGCGAGGTCCCACAGGGCGGTGTCGATGAGGCCCAGGGTGGGGAGCGGGAGTTCGTGGATACGGTCCAGCTCCCACACCCGGTGCCACAGCCACTCCCGCTGGAACGGGTCGGCCCCGACCAGTTCGTCGCGGAAGACCAGATCGACCAGCTCGCGCAGGGTGGTGAAGGCTCCCGGCCGGGCGAACACGGCCACCCCCTCGGCTCCCTCGTCGGTGCCGATGCGCAGGACCGCGCCGTTACCCACCGGAGCGCTTCCGCTCAGTCCGTCCCGCCATTTGAAGGGAGGGCTGGCCGCCGGAACATCGATCCGGTGAACTTCGACATGGGTGATCTTCATCGTGGCTTTCGTTTTCGGAGGGGAACGCGGCGCCCCGGGGGGCACCTGGGGTCAGAACTCGCCGTACACCTGGATCTCGTAGATGCTGCCGCCGTTGTAGCTGGATCCGGTGACGGTCAGCCGCAGGTAGCGGGCGGTGACGGGCTCGTCGGTGAAGGAGTGGTTGGCCGCCGAGGTGGTGTTCTCGGCAGTGTGGTCGTCGAGCGTCGACCAGGTCGTGCCGTCGGTCGAATACTCCAGGCGGTACTTGTAGCCGCTGGACTTCTCGAAGGTGGTCACCACGCTGGAGACACTGGTGGCCTCGCCGAGGTCGATCTGGATCCAGGACGGGTCGGGCAGGCCGAGTCCCTGGGCCCAGCGGGTGGACAGGTCACCGTCCACGGCCTTCTCGGGGAAGTTCTGCTCCGAGTCCGAGGACGCGGTCACCGGCTTGTCGAGTGCGAGGTTGTGGTCGGCCGGTGTGGTGATGACGGCCGCCTCGCTGGGCTCGGAGGTGTTCAGTACGGCGTCCCGGGCCACCACCACGAAGGAGTACTCCGTGTCAGGGGTCAGGCCGGAGACCCGCAGGGTCGTGGCGGCGGTGACGGCGATCCGCTCGCCGTCCTGGTACACGGCGTACCCGGTCACCGCGGTGTCGTCGGTCGCGGCCGGCCAGCTCAGCTCGACCAGGCTGGGCAGCAGCGGCTTGACGTCGGGCTGCTCCGGAGTGGAGGGGGCGCTCTGGTCGGCACTGGGGGCCGCGGCCTGGCCGTACACCTGGAAGTCGAAGACGCTGCCGCCGTTGCCGCTGGTGCCGGTGACCGTCAGCCGTACGAAGCGGCCGGTGACCGGCTCCTCGGCGTGGGTGTAGTTGGTCATCGCCGTGGTGTTCGCGGAGGTGTGGTCCTCCAGCGTCGTCCAGGTGATCTCGTCCGAGGACACCTCGATGCGGTACTGGTAGCCGCTGCTCTTCTCGAAGGTGGTGATTGCGCCGTTCACGTCGTACCGGGCGCCGAGGTCGACCTGGATCCAGGACGGGTCGGGCAGGCCGAGGCCCTGGGCCCAGCGGGTGGACAGGTCACCGTCCACGGCCTTCTCGGGGAAGTTCTGCTCCGAGTCCGAGGACGCGGTCACCGGCTTGTCGAGTGCCAGGTCGCTGCCGGACGGCATGGTGACCCTCAGCTTCCTGCTCTTGGCGGACTCATTGCCGGCCGCGTCACGGGCGGTGATCGTGAAGGTGTAGGTCTGGCCGGCGGTGAGGCCGGAGAGCCGTACCGAGGTCCCGCCGGTGGCGCTGAAGAGCTTGCCGTCGCGGTAGACGGAGTAGCCCGTCACACCCGTCTTGTCGCTGGACGCCGCCCAGCTGAGGTCCGCCACCGTCGGGAAGTCGGTGGTCGCGGCCAGGCCGCCGGGCGCGGTGGGCGCCTTGGTGTCGGTGGCGGGCGGGGCCGAGTCGAGGTGACGGTAGGCCGGCTGGAGGCCGGCGTTGTTCACGATCGAGGCCGGCAGCTGGGCACAGGAGCCGACGGTGGTGTTGCCCGACACGTTGTTGCCGGTGCTCTGGTTCTGGACGCTGAAAGCGGGGTTGCTGGTGTAGTTGGCGGTGGCGGTGTTCCCCTCCGCGTGGTTCATGAGCAGCCACTGGAAGGAGACGTCACACATGGCGTTGCCGGTGTTCTCCCAGCCGCTGCTGCCCTCGTCGTGGTACACGGCGCCGTACGCGTGCGCCGGGACGCCGTGGATGTAGTTGCCGGAGACCGTGCCGCCCGGATTGTCGCTGAGGGTGTAGATCGCGCCGCCGTCGGCCTGCGACTTCATGATGTCGCTGATCTCGTTGTCCGTGACAACGCTGTCCTGGCTGATGGTCGGGGTGTCCCAGACCGGAACCCCGCCGTTGTTCGGGTACGAGGAGTTGCCACCCGCGTCGGTCAGGCCCCAGCCCCAGCCCACCGAGATACCGGTGTAGGGCAGGTCGTACACCTTGTTGTGGGTGATCTCCGTGTTGTCCGTGTAGCCGGCCAGGATGCCCACCGAGCCGTTGTACTGGTCGGCGACCTTGGTGACAACGTTGTTGTCGACCAGGGTGTCCTTGGTGATGTCCCGAGGATCGTCGGGGTGGGCGTCGATGGCCTCGACGCCGCCGATCTGGATGCCGGTGGCGGCGATCTGCCGGAAGACGTTGCCCGTGATGTCGGTGCCCTGGGTGCCGGTGTTCAGGTTCAGGCCGACCGCGCCGAGGTGGGTGAAGGTGTTGCCCTCGAAGCCGATGTCATGGCCGTGGCTCACATTGACGGCTCCGGGTGTCTTCTGCCAGTCCAGGCGGGTGGAGTCGAAGTCGGGGTTGTCCGCACCGACCATCCGGAAGCCGGCCTGGCCCTCGATGAGGCCGTCGGGCGAGCTGGGGGCGAGCCAGGTGGAGTAGGAGAAGGTGATGCCCTCGAAGGACACGTCGGTGACGGGCTTGGCCCTGGTGCCGTTCAGGTTGACCAGATCCTGTACGACCGGCACCGTGACGGTCGCCTTCGCCAGGTTCTGGCCCTCCTGGGGCATGTAGTAGATCTCGCCCGAGCCCTCGTCCAGGTACCACTCACCCGGGGTGTCCAGCAGCTCGCGGGCGCTCTCCAGCCAGGTGGGATTCTGGATCTCCTGGCCCTGCTGGAGGTGGGCGTTGTCCCAGCAGGGCTGTTCCATCGTCATCGCGTTGCCGGAGATCGACTCCACACCGCAGCGCTGGAGCTTCCAGCCCCAGCTGCTGACGACCTCCAGGTCCTCGGGACGCGCGTAGTCGCTGAAGCTGCTGTCGGTGAAGGTGTAGCCGGTGGACGTCTTGCTGAAGCCGGACGGGTTCTGTTCGCTCCGCGCCCGGGTCTGAAGCTCGCCGTTCACATACAGCTGACGGGTGTCGAGGTCGCCCACGTCGGCCTTGTAGACCGTGCCCGTCGAGTCGGCCGGGGTCCAGCCGGTGATCTGCTTGCCGCCGCTGATGACGGGGCTGGCGCCGGGGGCCGCTTCGTAGGTGACCCGGGAGCCGTCCTCGCCCGAGTCCTCGGCGGTGAGGCTGAAGGTGCTGCTCAGCTGGTACGTTCCGGACATCAGCAGCACATGGACGTCGCCGCTGACCTTCTTCTTGGCCTTGCGGACGTAGTCCCGCGCGTGTTCCAGCGTCTTGAAGGGCTGCGCGGCGGTGCCGGTGCCGGAGTCCTTGCCGGACGGTGAGACATAGACGTTCAGGCCCTTGGGCGTGGCCGCCAGGGCGGGCGTGGCGGCCAGCGGGGCCGCCGCGGCGGCCAGGGACAGGGCCGCTACCAGAACTCTTCGCAGCGGCACGAGTATTCGTTCACGAGCAGACGGTGCAGACACGGACATCCAATCGCCTGAATGAGGTGACATGAGGGGAGCCCCGGTCGTCCTCCGGGTCTCTCCGGCGTGGGGTGGCTCGTGAGGGCGGGACGCCCGGTGCACGGGCCGGGGGGTGTGGTGCGGTTCCAGGAGCCGGGGGGTGTGGTGGCGGTGCTACGAGCCGGCGGGGGTGGTGGCGGTGCTACGAGGCGGACGTCCTGGGTGGCCGCGGCTCCTCCGCGGCGGACGTCCTGGGGGACCGCGGCGCCTCCGCGGCACCGGTCCTTCTCGATGGCTGTACCGGTGTGCCGGTGGGGGCGCGGCTGTCCAGGTTGAACAGCCGGTCGCGGATCTTTCGCTCGAACTGACTCTGTGTGGTGGCTATGTGCGCCACCATCAGCTCCGCCGCGAGATCGGTCTCCCCCGCGGCGACCGCCTCGGCTATGGCGAGGTGCTGTTCCGCCGCCACTTCCAGTGACCCGGGTGCGTCACCGTGGAACAGCAGGACATCGGACTGTGACGCCAGGCGCCGTACACCGGCGACGCTCGACCGCAGAAACACATTGTGCGAGGCGGCACCCACGGCGTCGTGGAACGCCGCGTCGGCCTCGGCGAAGCCGTAACCGTCGTTGGCTCTGGCCGCCACGAGTGAGGTCTCGGCGCACTCCCGGATGGTCCGGACCTCGATCGGCGTCGCGAGCGAGGCGGCACGGCGGGCCGTCTCCGACTCGATCACCGTCCGGTAGTCCAGGAGCATCAGGACGTCTTCCATGCTCGTCGGCCGGAAGTGCGAGAGCGGGTCGTCCACCAGCCCACCGGCCGAGTCGGCGACGAAGATGCCCGCTCCGCGCCGCACACTCAGCCGGCCGATGGCGGCCAGGACCTTCACGGCCTCGCGGGTGACATTGCGGGAGGCGCCGAGGATCTGGGCCAGGCCCTGTTCGGTGGGCAGCCGGTCCCCGGACCGCAGGTTCTGCTCGGCGATGTAGTTGAGCAGCTGCTCGGCGACCAGCTCGTAGCCGGGCCGGTAGCGGCCTGAGGCATCGTCATTCCCCTCGCCGGACACCTGCGCTGAAGCTCCCACTGCGTCATCCCCCTGATGCGGTCTTGGATTAATCAGGTTCATCGGTGGGGCAACTATGGCATCGGTGTTACGCGTTGAGAAGGGAGAGGCGGAAACTTGTTGAATCCAGTTGTATATCGCTCGCGTAATGTGTCAAAAGGGGCATCCTGTGCGAGCTGTTGCATACGAGGGATCTGATCCTTAGGGTCCTGCGTGCCGGATGAAGCAGATCCTTCTTTGGTGGACGGCGTGCGGTGGTGTTCTGACGGGCGGTCGGCGCGGTGCTCGGCAGGGCCTGCGGTCCGGGTGAGCCACTGGCGCGGCGGGATGTCCGAGCGCGATCCTGTTTCCGGGGCACGATGGTGTTTCCCGAGCACACCCCTGTGTCCCGGGCGCCCGTCCGCTCGGAAGCACACCAGTGGGAGAGACCTCAATGGGAGAGACCTCAGCAGGCACCGCGCCGGTCGTGGGCGGCGGCATGGACGGACTGCGACTGCGATCGCGACTGCGCCTGCGATCGTGGCTGTGGCTGCGGCTGCGGAAGGAGGGCTGAGCGGGATGCAGCGCTTCGCCGCCGTGATCCGGCTCCGGCCCGAGAAGGAGCCGGAGTACCGCGCCCTGCACGCCGCCGCGTGGCCGGGCGTGCTCGCCGCCCTCAAGCGTGCCAACATCGGCAACTACTCCATCTTCCTGCGGGACGGCCTGCTGTTCAGCTACTTCGAGTACACCGGCACCGACTACGCCGCCGACACCGCGCGGATCGCCGCCGACCCGGTCACCCGCGAATGGTGGGCGCTGACCGACCCGTGCCAGCAGCCATTGGACAGCGCGACCGAAGGGGAGTGGTGGGCCGAGGCCGAGGAGGTCTTCCACCTCGACTGAGGGCCCGATTCCGTGGGCGTTTCCGGCGTTTCCGGTGTTCATCGGCAGGTAGAGGCCGATGGTGCTCTGCCGGGTGTCCGGCAGCATGCCCAGCGAGATGTCGGGCACGAACAGCAGGCCGAGGAGGCCGAGCAGGCCGAGCAGGGCGGCCGGGACCGGCTGGTCCGCGTCGGGTCAGCGGGTACGGGTGCGGGTGCCCGCGTCGGGTCAGCGGGTACGGGTAGCGGTCAGGCGGTCGAGCAGGTCGCGTTTGCGGGACTCAGGGGCGAAGGACGCCTCGATGGAGTTGGCGGCGAGGAGGTCCAGCTCGGCGGGGGTGAGATCGAGGGCGTCCACGCATGCGCGCAGATTGTCGTCGAGGTAGCCGCCGAAGTAGGCGGGGTCGTCGGAGTTGACGCAGACGGCCAGGCCCGCGTCGAGCATTCGCCGCAGAGGGTGGTCGGCGAGTTGGTCCACGACGCGCAGGCGGACATTGGACAGGGGACAGACCGTGAGCGGGATTCGCTCGGCCGCCAGCCGGGCGACCAGCGCGGGGTCCTCCAGACAGCGCACCCCGTGATCGATACGCTCCGCGCCGAGCAGGTCCAGGGCCTGCCGGATGTAGTCGGGCGGCCCCTCCTCGCCCGCGTGGGCGACCCGCCGCAGACCCGCCTGCCCGGCCGCCGCGAAGACCTCCTGGAAGTCGGCGGGCGGATGGCCGGCCTCGGCTGAGCTGAGGCCGAGCCCCAGCAGCGGTACGCCGGTGGCCAGGCTCGCCTCCAGGATGTCCATGGCTTCGCCGGCCGGCCGGTCACGCAGTACGCAGACGATGATGCCGCCGGTCACATCGAGTTCCGCAGCCGCCCGTGTCATCGCCGTGTGCACGCCCCGCAGTACGGTCTCCGTGGTGATCGCGCGGACGGAGTGCGCCTGCGGATCCACGAACACCTCAGCGTGCCGCACGCCGGCCGCATGGGCCCGCAGCAGATACCGCCAGGTCATCTCCTCGAAATCCGCCTGAGTCACCAAGGTGCTCATGTTGGCGAAGTAGAGGTCGAGAAAGGACTGGAGGTCGGTGAACCGGTACCGGCCCGCGAGATCGTCCACCCCGGAGTAGGGCAGCGCGATCCCGTTGCGCCGGGCCAGCTCGAAGATGACCGCGGGCTCCAGCGTGCCTTCCAGATGCAGGTGCAGCTCGGCGAGCGGTGCCGGAAGGTGTACGGATATGCCAGATGTGTCAAAGGTGTCGGGGACATCGCTGTCAGGTGCGGTCGTCACTGAGCACTCCGGTCACAAGATCGAGGAAGCGGTCGAAGTCCAAGTCGGACACCGCCCGGATGACGGGCAGGTCGGTCCGCCCGTGGTGGGCCCGGCGCTCCACGACCGTCATGCCGCGGGTCAGCTCACCGCGCCGCTCGACAGCGCAGCGCAGCTCGACGGACGTCACCAGCGTGGGGTCGATCAGCGCGGCCACGGCGACGCTGTCGATCAGCGAGCAGTACGACTGGTAGCCGCGGCCCTGTACGTACTCCACGATCCGGACGGCGAGGGCCGCCTCCGGGGTGCGCGCGGCCCGCAGTCGCTCCAGATCGCGCGGGCGGAAGTTGATCCGGGGGTGGGTGGCGATGTCGAGGCCGACCGCCGTGAGGTTGAAACCGGCGTTGAAGACCCGGTGGGCCGCCTCGGGATCGACGAAGACGTTCCACTCACTGACCGCGTTGTCACCGGTGGCCTGGGACCAGGCGTACGGGGTGAGCCCGTAGGACCCGCCGATGATGACCAGCTCGGTCACCTTCTCCGGCAGCCGCGGGTCGATCTCCAGAGCGAGGGCGAGGTTGGTCAGCGGGGCCAGGGCGGCGATGGAGATGTCCCCGGCGTGCGCGGCGACCGTCTCCGCTATGACCTGCGGGGCCGGCCGGGGGTCCAGTGCCCGCGTCGAGGCGGGGAAGTGGGACTCGGCCAGACCGTCGCTGCCGTGCGAGAAGGGGTCGACGGGATAGTCGCCGTCCAGCGGCAGCAGCGGGCCCTGGCCGACCGGGATGTCCTCGCGGCCGAGCAGGTCAAGCACGCGCAGCGCGTTGGCGGCGGTCCGGTCCGATGGCAGATTGCCGGTCGCCGCGGTCACCGCGAGGGTGCGCAGCGTGCGCGACCGGAGGGCGAGGGCGATCGCGAGGGCGTCGTCCATGCCGGGGTCCGTGTCGATCAGCACATTCTTCATACGTTCCTGTCTGTAGCGGTGGTGGGTGTTCCGGGCGCACGGTGGCATCGGAGCACGGGGGACATCGGAGCACGGGTTGCTTCGGGGCATGGGTTGCGTTGGGGCACGGGTGGCATCGGGGCACGGTGGCCGCGGTGCCGGTGACCGAGGAAACCGGTGACGAGGAAAGCGTGAAAGGTATGGTAGGCATGACAACAGGAAGAATCAACGGCTGCTGTCGTCACCACGGGAGGAAGCCGCCATGTCCGAAACCCCTGAGAGCCTCGCAGGCCCCGAACACCAGGACCCTGTCGCGGTGTTCTCGCATGTCGTGACCGATGAGGTGTACACCCCGGACGGCCGCCTCCAGGCGCGGACCGTGGGCGGGGCGGGCGCGTACGCCGCCGTCGGAGCGAGCCTGGTCGCGTCGGCCTGGCGCACACTGATCGTCTCGGGTGCGGGCGCCGCCGACCGGCGTCGGCTGACCAGCTGGTTCCGCGAGCGGGAGATCGATCCCGGCGGGCTCTTCGAGGTGGGGGACCGCAGTCCGGTCACCAGGGTCCGCTACCGCCCCGACGGGGAGCGGGCCGAGGACTCCCTGTTCGGGGACGCGCACTTCGCCGCGCACACCCCCTATCCCAGCCGGATGCCGGTCGCGCCGAAACGGCTGGCCGGAGCCTATCTCTTCCACGGTGTGGATGTGCCGGGCCCGGGTGCGCGCTTCTGGCGCGAGGTGCCGGAGCTGCGCGCCCGCTGTGCGGGCCCGGTGCTGTGGGAGATCGCCGCCGACGCCTGCTCGCCGAGACATCTGCCCCGGGTGCTGGAACTGGCCGCACTGACCGACGTACTGTCCCTCAACGTCGCCGAAGCCGCCGCCCTCACCGGTCACGGCGATCCGCTCGACGCGCTTGACCTGCTCGGACGCGCAGGCCTCACCGTCGTACTGCGCTGCGGCCCGGCCGGTTCACTGGTCCACCACGACGGCGAGCGCGTACGCGTCGGCGTGGCCCCGGGGCGGGTGGTCGACCCCACCGGTGGCGGCAACGCCTACTCGGGGGCCTTCCTCGCCGCCTTCGCCGCGAGCGGCGACGCCATGGCCGCCGCCCGGCTCGCGGCGAGCGCCGCCGCCCTGGTCATCGCCGGGTACGGCGCCCCAGGAGTCGGCGAGGCGACCCGCGCGGAGGTCCGAAGAGGCGCCGTGGCAGTGCCCACGGCCGCCGCCTAGCGCCGCGTCCGCCCGGACCCGCCCAACCCCCAGGCAGTGCCGCCGTCGTCCCGGCACCCGAAATCGCCGACCTCGGCACCACTGACCCCGCCACCACCGCCCCCGACACCGCCAACCCCGTACCCCCCGTACCCCTGACCCTTCTCCCAGAGCCCCCCGGAGTGCCGATGACCGACTCCCAGCCGATGCCCGACTCCTCCTGGAACCCGACCCGGATCTACGACACCTACCGCTTCGCGGACAGCCTGCCCAGGCGTGGGCTTCTGGTGGACGGCCGGCCCGCCCTCTCCGGCCTCGACCCCGACCGGGTGGCACGCTACGTGCTGCTCACCGTGCGCGACCCGCTGTGCGCCTATGACGAGGACCCGGCGGAGCAGATCGCCCGGCGGCTCGACGAACCGGAGCGGATCGGCCGCTCGGGCATGTTCACCACGTACTCCGGGCGGTACGACGGGGTCCCGGTGACGGTCGTGTCGGGGGGCAGTGGCTCGCCCGAGGCGGAGCTGATCATGCATGAGCTGCTGGAGTTCACCACGGCCGACACCTTCATCCGGGTGGGTGGCTCCGGTGGCGTCCATCCCCGGGTGCGGCCGGGTGACCTGGTCGTCTCGACCGGTGTCGTACGGGACGAGGGCATGACGCGCGCGTATGTCCCGGCCTCGTATCCCGCTGTCGCGCACCACGAGATCGTGCCGGCGATGGCCCGGGCCGCGGAGGAACTGGGCTGTCCGCACCACCTGGGGGTGACCAGGTCCAGCGACTCCGACTTCTGCGGGGTGGGGCGGCCGGGCGTGGGCGGCTACTTCCAGCCCTGGCACACCGACATCCTGGAGAGCTGGGCCAGGGCCGGCGTGCTCAACGGGGACCGCGAGTCCGCGGCGGTCGTCACGCTCGCCGCGCTGTTCGGCCGGCGCGGTGGTTCGGTCTGCTCGGTCGCGGACAACGTCATCGGCGGCCGGCCCTTCGAAGCGGGTGCGGGGCATGTCGCGGCCATCGATGTAGCCCTCCTCGGCCTCACCCACCTCGCCCGCCACGACGCCGCCAGGGAAACCGTCGGTGATGCCTCCAAGGACGCCCCCGGCAACCCCTCCGAACCGGCTGCCGAGATGCGTTGACACCCCCGATCATTGGTTCTATGGTACTCAAATCCATACCAATCACGGTGAGTTTGGCGATGCTCATGGCGCCGCGCTGTGAGCAAGACGCACCAAAGGAAAAGCACAGGCAACAAAGGAAAAGCACCATCCGGACTTGAGATCGAAAGAGTTGATCCATGGCCAGACCAGGGATGAAGACGATAGGCGTGGGCCTGGCGTGCGGCATGCTCGCGCTGTCCGCCTGTTCCGGTTCCAGCAGCTCGGCGGACGGCCGGAAAACCCTCGAACTGTGGTTCTGGGGTGCCTCACCCGCTCAGCAGAAGACCATGCAGACAGTGCTGGTCGACGAGTTCAACCAGTCGCAGAGTGAGTACGACCTCAAGGTCACGTACAACAACGCGGTGGACTCCAATATCCAGGTGGCCCTGTCGGCCAACGAGGGGCCCGACATCGTCTACGGCTCCGGCCCCTCCTTCGCCTCGGCCTACGTGGCGGAGGGAAAGCTCGCCGACATGACCCCGTACGCCGAGAAGTACGGCTGGCAGGACCGGATCCTTGAGCCGATGTACGAGTCGGGGACCGTCGACGGCAAGCTCTACTCGCTGCCGAACTCCCTGCTGAACATCGGCGTCTTCTACAACAAGGAGGTCCTGGACAAGCTGGGTGTCGGGGTGCCCACCACCTTCACCGAGCTGACGGACATCATGGACAAGGCCGCGGCGGACGGGCTGCACCCCTCGGTCACCGGCAACAAGGGCTGGAAGCCGGTCAACCAGAACTACGCCTCGCTGTTCCTGACCCATGACTCGGGCGGCAAGGCCGTCTACGACGCGCTCCAGGGCAAGATCAAGTGGACCGATCCCAAGATCGCCCAGGCCGTCACGGAGTCCGCCGACTTCTACGAGAAGGGGTACCTGGGCGGCGACGACTACCAGAACCTCGACTTCACCGAGTCCATGCAGTTGCTGTCGAAGGGTGAGTCACCCTTCTTCATCGGCCCCACCCTGGCCTACCAGTTCGCCGGCGACTACTTCAACGACAGCGCCGGGAACACCGCCGACCTGGGCTTCATCCCCTTCCCCAACGTCGACACCAGCCTGCCGGACCCGAGCTACACCCTCGGCTCGACCGCCTCGCTGTCCATCAACGCCAGCTCCCAGAACAAGGACGGGGCGGCCGAGGTCATCGACTACATGATGAGCAACTCGTTCGCCGAGCAGATGAACAAGGACTGGCCCGGCTACTGGGCGGTCCCGCTGAAGAACTTCGACCTGGACCCGGCCGACTACACCGGGCTCTCGAAGAGTTTCGTCCAGTCGATGAAGGACACCGTCGAGGGTGTCTCGGCCGGCAACTACGGCTTCTACGCCGGCACCTTCTTCCCACCGGCCACCGCGGCGGACTTCACCGACATCGACAGTGTGTGGCTCGGTACCCAGAGCACGTCGGACTTCCTGAAGAAGGTCCAGTCGGACTTCGAGACCGAGAAGGCCAAGGGCCTCGTGCCACCCGTCCCGGAACCGGCCTCGTGAGATCCGCCTGACCACCTGAGGCGACAGCCCCGTGAGCCGGGCCCTCCGACCCAGGCCCGCTGCGTCAGGCCCTCTGTTCCAGACCCCATGAGACCCGCCTGACAAGACGGGCGGCCCCGCAGACCACCCGGCAACCCCTTACCACGTCCCAGCGCGACCGCACGGAGGGTGATCATGACCGTCACGGCAGCCACTGCCGCCCCCACTGCGCAGACACCCCCCTCCGGACGTCCCCGGCGCTCCGCCCACCGGCGGCGCCAGTCCCTGATCAACTACCTGCTGGTGGCACCCGCACTGCTGCTCTCAGGTCTGATAGTCGTCGTGCCGGGCATTTTGACCGCCGTCTTCGCCTTCACCGACTGGAGCGGCATCGGCTACAACGCCAACTTCGTGGGCCTGGAGAACTTCCGGGACATCCTCGAAGACCCCGTCTTCGCCACGGCCCTGAGCAACAACATCAAATGGGTCGCCCTCTTCCTCACCCTGCCCGCCGTCATCGGGCTCCTCACCGCCTGGCTGCTCCTGCGCCGACGCCGGACGCGGACCTTCTACCAGGTCGTGTATCTGATGCCGTACGTGCTCGCGCCCGCCGTCAACGCGATGGTGTGGCTGAGCATCATCTACAACCCCTACGGCGGCGTCATCGGGGTCCTGGGCATCGACTCACCCCTGTCCAGTGTGAACGGGGCCCTCTACGGGGCCGCCGCGGTCGACATGTGGCACTACTGGGGCTTCCTCACCATCGTCTACTTCGGCGCGCTGCGGCAGACCCCGGTGGACCAGGTCGAGGCGGCCATCTGCGACGGCGCCAACTCCTGGCAGGTGTTCAAGCACGTCTACCTGCCGAGCATCCGGTCCACCCTGATGCTCATGGGCGTGATGACGGTGATCTTCTCCTTCCTCGCCTTCGACTACGTGTATCTGCTCACGCAGGGTGGCCCGGCCCACGGCAGTGAGGTGATGGGGACCTACGCCTACGCCTTCGCGTTCGCGGCGTTCCAGTTCGGCAAGGCGTCGGCGGTCGGACTCATCATGAGCTTCTTCGGGCTGATCGCGTCCTGCGTCTACACCTGGATGAGCAGGAGGCAGCTCTCGTCATGAAGTCCCTGAACTCCCTGAAGTCCCTGAACCCCTGGCCCTCCCCGAGCACCTCGAATTCCCCGAGCACCCCGAAGTCCCTGAACTCCCTGAACTCCCTGCTCAAGGGCGCCACCGCCCATGTCGTGCTCCTGGTCTTCGCCGCCACCGCGCTGATCCCGCTGCTGCTGGTCCTGGTCAACAGCTTCAAGAGCAACGCCGAGGTCACCGCCAACCCCTTCGCGCCGCCGAAGTCGTTCTCGTGGTCCAATTTCAGCACCGCCTGGGAGTACGGCCACTTCGCCACCGGCTTCGTCAACAGTGTCCTGCTGACCGGCACCACGGTCGTGGTGGTCCTGCTCTGCTCGTCCCTGGCCGGCTATGTACTGGCCGGACAGAAGATCCGCGTCTGGCCCGCGGTCATGGTCTATCTGACGATGGCCATGACAGTGCCCATCCAGCTGTTCATCTTCCCGCTGTACGCCGCGGTCGCCGAACTGGGACTGCTCAACAACGTCTTCGTGGTCGGCGTCATCCTCGCCGCCATCAACATGCCCTTCGCGACGTTCCTGATGCGCACCTTCTTCCTCAACGTTCCCAAGGAACTGGAGGAGGCGGCCGTGGTCGACGGCGCGGGCATCTTCCAGCTGGTCTGGCGGGTCCTGCTGCCGGTGGTACGCCCGGGGCTGATCACCGTAGGGGTCATCGTGGGACTCAACGCCTGGAACGACTTCCTGATCTCCTCGACCTTCCTGCACGATCCGTCCCAGCAGACGGCGACCTTGGGGTTCCTCTCGATGAACGGCACCTTCTCGACCCAGATCGGCGCCATGATGGCCGGCGCCCTCATCCTCATCCTGCCGGTGCTCGGCGTCTTCGTGGCCCTCCAGCGCTACGTCGTGGACGGCATGGCGAACGGCGCGGTCAAGGGATGAGGCACACCCCCGCGGCGCCGCCCGCGCACCCCGCCGGGACAGAGGTGGCCGCCGACCTGTTCGCCGAGCGCGTCTACGCCGGAGTCCTCGGCAAGATCATCGGCGTCTACCTCGGCCGTCCGGTGGAGGGCTGGCCCTACCCGGACATCATCAGCCGGTTCGGCCAGGTCGACCGGTACGTCAACGAGGAACTCGGCGCCCCGCTGATCGTCGCGGACGACGACATCTCCGGAACACTGGCTTTCGCCCGCGTCGTCCTGGACAACCCCGGCCGCCCCATAGAACCCGCCCTGGTCGGCGACACCTGGCTCAACTACGTCATCGAGGACCGCACCATCCTGTGGTGGGGCGGCATGGGCAGATCGACCGAGCACACCGCCTACCTGAACCTGCGCCGCGGCATACCGGCGCCCCGCAGCGGCTGCGCCGCCCAGAACGGCAGCACGCTCGCCGAGCAGATCGGCGCGCAGATCTTCAGCGACGCGTTCGGCCTGATGTGCCCCGGCGACCCCGAGCAGGCCGTGGCCCTGACCCGGGCCGCGGCCAGCGTCAGCCACGACGGTCACGCGCTCGACTGCGCCGGGCTGCTGGCCGCGATGCGGGCACTGGCCTTCACCGAGACCGACCTCGGGCGGCTGCTGGACGCCGCGACCCCCTTCATCCGGACCCCGGCGGTCCGCGAACTCCTCGATGACGTCCGGGCCCACTGCTCACCAGGTCAGGACTGGCGCGACCTCCGCCACTGGGTGGACACGGGCTACGGATACGCCGCCTACCCCGGCCCCTGCCACGCACTGCCCAACCTGGCGATGTCGCTCGGCGCCCTGCTCGGGGGCGGCGACGACTTCCACCGTTCCGTGATGATCGCCTCCTCGGTGGGCTTCGACACCGACAGCAACGCCGGAACCGTGGGCTGCCTCAACGGCGTACGGCTCGGGCTCGACGCACTGCGCACCGGCGTCGACCTCAGGACACCGGTCGCCGACCGACTGCTGGTCGTCACCGCCGACGGCGGGGAGTGCGTCAGCGACGCGACCCGGGAGACCGACCGCATCCGCGCCTCCGCCCGCTCACTGGCCGGACGCCCGGCCAGGCCCGCTCCCGCCCGTTTCGCCTTCGCCTACCGGGGCTCGGTGCAGGGCTTCACCGCCTGCCCCCGGCACCGGGACGACGACGCGGTGCCGGTGCGGGTGGGCAACGCCAACGACGCGGGCGGCCAGGACGCGCTCCGGATCCGCTTCACCGGCGCCGGGCAGGCGCCGGCCCATGTGTCGACCCCCACCTTCCTCGACCCGGAACAGGACGGCGGCGACTTCTCCACCGTCGCCAGCCCCTCGCTCTACCCCGGCCAGACGATGACCGCCCAGGTGTCCGCCGCCGGGAACGGCGTGACGGTCCGCCCGTACGTCCTGTTCCGCGACGACGACCGGATCGCCACCCGCTACGGGCCGCCGTACGCCCTCGCGAGCGCTCCCCGGACGGTGAGCTGGCGGATACCGGCGGAAGGCAACCTCGTACCCTTCCGGGCCGGTTTCGCCTTCACCGCGATGCCCGGCAGCGCGACGGAGGCACTCGTCCACCATCTCGACTGGCGTGGTGCGCCCGAGCGGTTCGAGCAGTCCGGCATCCTGCTCTCCTCGATCTGGGACACCACACCCCGGACGCTCGCGCCCTGGGTCAGCTCCGCGAAGAACTTCGAGGCCGACTTCGCCGCCACCTACTCCGTCTCGCACCCGGACCCGCTCGGCGTCGTCACCACGGGCACCCGGGACTGGACCGACTACGCCATCGCCAGCCGGCTCACCCCGTCCCTCCACGACACGGCCGGCCTCGTCGTCCGCAGCCGCGGGCACCGCCGCTTCTGCGCCGGGATCCTCACCGGCTCGGACCGGCTCCAGCTGATCCACCAGCACGACGGCGACCGGCACGTACTGGCCGAGACGGCGTTCGCCTACGAGCGGGACCGCGCGTACGCGGTCGAACTGCGCTGCCTCGGCACCCACCTCGAACTCCTCGTGGACGGCGCCACCCTGCTCACCGGCACCGCCCCCGACTCCCTGGGCGGCGGCGCCGGCTTCCTCGTCGAGCGCGGCGCCGTCGCGGCCGACGGGGTGCGGATCCAACACCTCACGCGGGCCGCCTAGCGCACGATCCGAGCCGCACGAAGCCCCCCCCGGCGGACCGGGGCCCCACTCCGGCACGCCCACCACGCCCCCCCACACCTCCCCTCCACATCCAGACCCCCCATTTCAGTCAGCACACCACCGAAAGGCATGAAGATGAGCACCCCCACGATCGGCAAGTGGTCGAGCTTCGACGTGAACACGAAGCCCGCGGAAGGCTTCGCCGCACCCGTCGGATTCCTCGACCTCACCCCGCGGCTGAGAGCCGCTGTGCCGGCCGGTCTCGGCGACGGAACGCTCACCGTCTACATCCCGCACACCACCTGCACGCTGATCCTCAACTCGGGCGTGGACGGGACCACGCTGCACGACATCCGGCTGTTCATCGAGCAGCAGGTGCCGGTCGGCCGCCCGTTCGTCCACCTGCACGACGGACCGCAGGACGCCGCCGCCCATGTGCGGTGCGTGTTCGGCGCGCAGTCACTCACCTTGCCGGTGATCGACGGCGAGCTGGCGATCGGCCACAGCCAGGGCGTCTACCTGCTCGAACTGGACGGCCCGCGCGACCGCACCGTCCGCTATGCCTTCTCCCGGTTCACCCCGTGACCCTGGTCGGCATCCACGCGGGACTGTCCGTCGACCACCTGGTCGCCGAGCAGGCCGGGGCGCGCTTCTCGTGCCCCGGCGGCCCGGCCCTGTTCGCCGCGCTCGGCGCCCGGCTGGTGGCCGGGACGCAGGTACGGGTCAGCTGTCCACTGCCGGACGACGACCCCCGGTTCGCACAGCTCTTCGACACCTACGGAATCGACCGGAGCGCCTGCGTCCCGGTCCCCGAGGTGCCACGGCTGTGGATCCTGAACTCCGCGCTGGGGCGGCGCATCGTCCGGCAGCACGCGCCCGGCGGCACCGAACTGGAACAGCCGGGGCCGGACCTGCCGGATCCCGACGACCACCTGCCCGCAGCGCCGGACGCCTTCCACGACGGCCTCGACGGGCTGGTCGCCTCCTCGCCCGTGGAGAGGCCGCCGAGCGGACCGACGGTGTGGGTCGGCCTCGACCCGCACCAGGACCTCGTCGCCGCCGCGGGCCTGGACCACCTGCGCGAGGTGGTCACGCCCCGTACCGTCCTGCTCCCCAGCCGGGTGCAACTGACCCTGCTGGACCCGGACCCGCGCCGCGCCGCCCGTAGCCTGGCGACCGCGCTGCGGCTGCCGGTGGTGGCCCGGCTCGACGCCGAGGGCGGCTACGTGGTCACCGCCGACGGAGCCTGGTCCGTGCACGACCCCGCCGTCGAGGTGGTGGAGACCACCGGCGCGGGGGACTCCTCCGCCGCCGCGGTCGTCGCCGCCCTCGCGGCGGGCGCCGGGCCCGTGGACGCCGCCGTGTTCGGCACCAGCGTGGCCCGTGTCGCCCTGTCCGGCTGGGGCCACGAGGCCCTGGCCGCGGCCACCCCGTTCAGCCGACCGTTTCCCGACATCACCGTACGCAAGGAGCCCTGACCCATGGACCGCACCGAATCCGCGGACCCCGCCCGGCTGAGTGGAGCCCTGAAGGCCGCGCTGCTCGATTCCGCACCACTGGTGACCGCACCCGTCCCGGACCTGGGGCGGGCGGTGTTCACCGGCTCCGGCGACTCACTCGCCTCGGCGCTCGTCGCCACCGCCTTCGGTCACCGCGCGCTGTCGGCCGGCGACCTCACCTGGAGCGCGACCCTGCCCGCGGCGTGCGACACCGTTGTCGGCATCTCCCACTCCGGCACCTCGGGAGCCACGGTCCGGGCCCTGCGGCTGGCCCGCGCCGCCGGGATGCGAACCGTCGCGATCACCTCCCAGCCGTCCTCGCCGCTCGCGGACAGCGCGGACGCGGTGCAACTGGTGCCGACCCTGCGGCTGGACGAGCAGGTGCCCTGCGCGGGCCATGTGATGCTCGCCCAGGGCGTGGCCGCGGTCTGCGGCGTCGACACCACCCAGGTCGGGGCCGCCCTGGCGACCGCCCTGGACGGGGTACGGGATCTCGTCACCGCCGGGCTGGCCGAGCTGCCCCCCGACGCGCCGGACGCGATCTCGGTCCTGTCGCTGCCGGAGCTGCGCAGCGGGGCGGACTTCTGGGTGCTCAAGCTGATCGAGGCGTGCGGGCTCGCGGCACGCAATGTGCCGCTGGAGGAGAGCGGTCACGTCGACTACTTCATCGGCCCGCAGGCACATCTGACCCTGCAACTGCTCGGCTCCCAGGGCCGCGCCCGGTTCGACCGCCTCGCCCCCAGGCGGCGCGCGACCCGCCCGCCCCCCCCCCCCCAAGCACCGGGCGGCCCCCCCCCGCGCC